>CAYWLI010000083.1:0-10390 GCA_964459135.1 uncultured Thermodesulfobacteriota bacterium
ATGGAGACGAAGTAGATGGGGAGCACCGCCGCCAGGATGGTCGTGGCAAAGGCGGAGTTGGCCCAGTCATACATACACCAGCCGAAAATGGTCTTTTTATGACTATCCACAGGCGATCTCCAAAGGATCTTTCTCCCCCTTGTACACGATTTTCGAAACCCGATGCAAGCCTTATGTGAAATCAGACACCCCGAGGGAAATAGTTGATATAACGGACGATTTATGGTAAATAAGGGTGGAGGAGAGAGAGGATGTCAGGGGTTGATCTCAATTTCGATAAGCTGGGAGGACTGGTCCCGGTGGTGGTACAGGACTACTCCTCGGGGGAGGTCTTGATGCTGGCCTTTATGAACCGTCAGGCCTGGGAGGAGACATTAAAGACCCGCAGGGCCACCTACTGGAGCAGATCGCGGAATCAACTGTGGGTCAAGGGTGAGACCTCGGGGAACTACCAGGAGGTCAAGGAGGTGCTTGTGGACTGCGATGAGGATACCATCCTCCTCAAGGTGCTCCAAAGGGGAGGGGCAGCCTGCCATACGGGGCACCGCAGCTGTTTTTATCGAAGGCTGGAAGGGGATGAAGTAAAAATCGTGGGAGAACGCGTCTTTAATCCGGAGGAGGTGTACCGGTGAAGCTCCTAAAACTGGGGCTGCCCAAGGGGAGCCTGGAGAAGGCAACCATCGAGCTTTTCCGCCGTTCAGGGTGGAAGATCACCATGGACTCGCGGAGCTATTTCCCCGCCATTGACGACGCTGAGATCAGCTGCACCCTCGTGCGGGCCCAGGAGATGTCCCGCTTTGTAGAGATGGGCGCCCTCGACATGGGCCTCACCGGGAAGGATTGGATTTTAGAGAACGCATCGGATGTGGTGGAGGTGCAGGACCTGGTCTATTCCAAGGCCACCCAGCGGCCCGCCCGGTGGGTGTTGGTGGTGGCTGAGACGTCGCCGGTGAAGCGCATCGAAGATCTCAAGGGGAAAAAGGTCTTTACCGAACTGGTGAACTTTACCCGGCGGTACTTCACCGAAAAGGGGGTCACGGTCGATGTGGAGTTCTCTTGGGGGGCGACCGAGGCTAAGGTGGTGGAGGGGCTGGCCGACGCCATCGTGGAGGTGACGGAGACCGGAAGCACTATTAGGGCCAACGGCCTCAGGATCGTCGAGGAATTAATGACCACCTATCCCCAGCTCATCGCCAACAAGAAGGCGTGGAAGGACCCCTGGAAGAAAGAAAAGATCGAGCAAATCAGGATGCTCCTCAAAGGCGCCCTGGATGCCGAGGGGATGATCGGTTTGAAAATGAATGTCCCCAAAGAACGATTTGATGCGGTAATGGAGGTCCTACCCAGCATCACCGCCCCCACCGTTTCTGACCTCTATAGCAAGGATTGGGTCTCGGTGGAGACGGTGATGTTTGAGAGGGAGGCGCGGGATCTCATTCCTCAGTTGGTCAAGAGGGGGGCGGTGGGGATTATCGAATACCCCCTCAACAAGGTCATCTAACCCTGTTTCTTCAAGACCACAAAGAGGGTGCGATAGTTATTGGCCTTCACCCGCACCGTGAGCAGGAGGGTCTTTTTCTTTTGGTGCTGCTCGATATATTTTCTAAAGTCGGCCATGTCTTTGATCTGATTGTGTTCCACCTCTATGATCACATCCCCCCTCTGTAACCCTTCTTCTTGGGCGGGGGAACTGGGCTCCACCTGGGTAATCACCACCCCTGTATCGTCGGGAAGCCCCAGTTGATCGACTATCGCCGGTGTGATATCCTGGACCGTAAAGCCCCAGCTCCCTGTCTCCTCATGCTTGGATGGGGCGCCCGCAACCTGCTGCTCCGGGACCTCGGCGATGGTGACCGACAAGGTCTTACGTTGCTTGTCCCGCCAGACGGTGATCTTTGCTTTTGTTCCCACCGGTGTATCACCAACCATCTTGCGGAACTGGTGAGCATTTTCTACCTTTTCCCCATTAAACTCGAGGACGATATCCCCCTTCTGCATTCCCCCCTTCTCGGCTGGTTCACCCGAAAGCACATCGCCGATCAGCACTCCTGTGGGTTCCTTGAGGCCGAAGGAGTCCGCCAGCTCCGGAGTCAGATCCTGAGGAAGCACCCCAATATAACCGTAAGTCACTCGCCCTTTTTTGAGTTGAGGCAGCAGCCTCTTGGCCATATTGACGGGGATGGCAAACCCGATCCCCTGTCCGCCGGCTACGATGGCGGTGTTGATGCCCACCACCTCCCCCTTGAGATTAAAGAGAGGCCCGCCGCTGTTGCCCGGGTTGATGGAGGCATCGGTCTGGAGGAAGTCGTCATAGGGACCGGCACCGATCACCCGCCCCTTGGCGCTGATGATCCCCGTCGTGACGGTCTGCTCGAGACCAAAGGGGTTCCCGATGGCGACAACCCACTCCCCTACCTCCAGCATCTCCGAATCACCCATGTGGACCACGGAGAGATAAGCAGCGGCTTTGATCTTGATCAGGGCCAGATCCGTCCTTGGGTCTGTCCCAATGACCTGGGCGTCGTATTCCTTTTGCTGGTCAGAGAGCTTGACCTTGATCTCCTCCGCCTTCTCGATCACGTGATTATTAGTAAGGATATAGCCCTCCTTATCGATGATGAAACCAGATCCCAGGCTCTTCTGCCTGAATTCCCTCGGTTGATCTCCGAAAAAACGCCTGAAGAGCTCATTGCCGAAGGAATCGGGGGCGTCGCCAAACCCCCGAAAGAAATCGTCCAAGGGGCTCCGCACTACCTTCGTGGCGCTGATGTTGACCACGGTGGGTTTCAGTTCCTTGACCAGCTCGGTTAAGGAGGGAAACCCAGAGACCCCTTGAGCCGCCTCTTGGCTCAGGGAAAGAGAGGGTAGGATGGCCAAAGAGGCGGCCAGGGACACTGCAAGCACGAGCTTAGAAATATTCCTCATTTTCTTTACTCCATTTTTATAGCACTTCTTGTGCGAAAATTTTTATAGTGGAAGGGATGAGAGTGACAAGCGCTCAATTTCGGTTGAGGTATGGATCTCTCCGCTCTCGCTTCCTGCCTGTGATATATTCTCGCCAGGAGATCTCTTTGATGAACTTGACACCCCCCCCGAATTCCTTCTTCTTCACACGTGGGACATGGAGGGATTTGCCAAGGACGCAGAAGATGTCATCACCCTCAAAATACCGTACCATCTCGTAGCTCTTCCCCGCCCCGACATGACCACCTTCCATCACTAACTTGAAATACATCGTCTTCCTCGATCTCGCTTTTTACATCATTGTAATCGAGGAAGATTAAAAATCGATTAAATGAAGATTAAAATTTTTTAATCTTTGAGGGGGAGGATCACCGTAAAGGTGCTCCCCTTTCCCACCGTGCTCTTCACGCTAATCTGGCCCTCATGGGCCTGGACGATCCACTGGCTGATGCTCAAACCCAGCCCCGTCCCTCCTGTCTCGCGAGACCGTGCCTTATCCACTCGGTAGAACCGATCGAAAACCCGCTTCAGGTCCTTCTGGGCGATTCCGACTCCCGTATCGGAGACACAGATTCTGGCCACCCCCTCATCCCGATCCCCTTTCACCTTCAACTCCACGGCACCTCCAGATGGGGTATATTTCAACCCGTTCTCCGTCAAATTTAAGATGAGCTGCCGCAGGAATAGGGGATCCCCCTCTACCTTTGTAACGCCGTCCCCCATAAATTGCAGCTGAACCCCCTTTTCTCTGGCCAGAATCTGGAGATCACCCCATACCTCCCGGGCCAGAGAGGACAGCTCCACCTCTTCCCGCTCCATGGTAAGCTCCCCCATATCTGCCCGGGAGAGGGTGAGCAAGTCATCGACAATGCGGGACATACGGTTTGTTTCCTCCAGGTTGCTGTTCAGTATCCTCTGATACTCCCCCAGGGCCCTCTTTTTCTTCAGCCCAACCTCCACCTCACCCCTGAGGATGGTCAGGGGGGTCTTGAGCTCATGGGAGACATCGGCGGTGAAGCGTTTGACCCGGTGAAAAGACTCTTCCAGCTTGGCGATCATCTCATTGAAGGTCGCAGCCAGCCTTCCGAGCTCATCATTCACCCGTTTTATCCGGATTCGCTGGCTGAGGTCGCCGGAGCCGATCTGGCGGGCGATCTGTGTGATCTCGTCTACCGGCCTCAGGACCTTATTGGCCAAAAAGAGCCCCCCAGCGCTGGCGAACAACAGGGCGGCCGGGACGGCAATCAGCAGGATAAGGAGGAGCTGCTGCAGGGCATCTTCCACCCCCTCGAGGGAACTGCCCACCTGGACGACTCCCGCCATTCTCCCGTCTTCTGTGATGGGCATGGTCACCAGCCGTACGGGGTATTTCGCCGTGACCTGAACGGTCTCGAAGGTCGTCTTGCCTTTTGACGCTGCTTGCAGGGTCTGAACACTCAGGGGAATCTGCACATTTCTCAAGTTGGTCGACCTGCCGCCAACCCTTCCCGATTCATCAAGTATCTGAATATATCTACCCAAGGGCCTGATCCCGAAGCGCTCGGTCATAATCCGATCAAGATCACTGATGCTGGGACCCGCCCCAAGGGGGTTGCGCGCGGAGGAGGCAACGATCTCCGCCATGGTCTTTATCTTATTGTCCACCCCCTTATAAAGGCTATCGGAAAGGGTGAAGTACAGAAAAAAACTAAAGGAGGAGAGGATGATCCCCAAGATCACCACATACCAGAGTGTCAGTCTAAATTTTATGGTCTTAAACCCTGCCATCCGCTAACCCTTTAACATATATCCCACCCCTCTGATGGTGTGGATCAACTTCTGTGAGGAGTCCAGATCGATTTTGTTGCGCAGGTGATTGACATAGACATCGATGACGTTCGTCATGGGGTCGAAATGATAGTCCCACACATGTTCTGATATCATGGTCCTGGTCACCACCCGGTTAACCTGGCGCATCAGGTATTCGAGAAGGGCATATTCCTTGGCCGTGAGCTCGATCTCTTGACCCCCTCTGCTCACGGCATGGGTCACCGGGTCCAACACCAAATCGGCCACCTGCAATTCCCCTGAGGGCTCCCGCTCTTTCCTCCTGAGCAAGGCCCTCACCCTGGCGAGCAACTCAGCGAAGGCGAAGGGTTTGGTCAGGTAGTCGTCACCCCCTGCGTCGAGGCCCTTGATGACATCCTCAATGGAATCTTTGGCGGTCAACATGAGGACGGGAAGGGGCAACTCTTTATCCCGCACGCCCTTCAAGACTTCGAGGCCATCTATCTTGGGAAGCATGATGTCGAGGATCATGAGGTCATAATCGTTGGCCTCCACCATATAGAGTGCTTCTTCACCGTCGTAGGCGCAGTCTACGGCATAGTACTCTTCTTCCAGCCCCTTTTTGAGAAAGCTGGCCACCTTCTTCTCATCCTCTACTACCAGGATGCGCATAACCTGAATTTTACCATCACTCTCAACGACCCGGCGGGACCTGACTCATGATATGTTCCCGAGAACATCCAGCAATCTCAACACAGCTATGTACGCTTTAATAAAAATGAACACCACCAAATTATTATTATGCCCATCACCCAAAAAAGCAAGGGGTTTTTGCCCGGAAAAACTCCTTGCCCCAGGTGGATATTGTGTGGTATGAACTATTTTTTATAATGAAAGAGGAAATAAGAGAGGATCAGTAATATGGAAGAAATGACTCTTGAGATGAAGGTGGAACGGAATCGCCTCCTCAGGGAAGCGGTAAAGCAAATCGCCTCCACCAAGGTGGCCAAGAGGGCGGCGGAGATAGATGCAGCGGGGGCCTTTCCCTGGGACATGGCGGAACTCTTTGCCCAGCAGGGCTTCCTCTCGGTCATGTTGCCGGAGAGCTACGGGGGGATGGATGGGGACATCACCGCCTTCTGTATCATCGCAGAGGAGATCGCCTATGCCTGTGGTTCCAGTTCCTTGATGGTCCTTGCCCACTGCGTCGGTCTCATGCCCCTGATGATAGCCGGCAATGAAGAGCAGAAAAAAAGATTCTACGAACGGGTGGCTAAAGACCATGTCGTGGCAGCCTTTGCCCTGACCGAACCTGAAGCGGGCTCCGATGCCGCTACCCTCAATACTACTGCGGTGTTACAAGGTGACCACTACCTTTTGAACGGGAGAAAGTGTTTTGTGACCAATGGCGGAGCAGCCGAGCTCTACGCCGTCTTTGTTACCACCAAGCCGGGGGAGCGAACCAAAGGGATCTCTGTCTTCATGGTGGAGAAGGAAACCACAGGGCTTACCATCGGTAAGAGAGAAGAGAAGTTGGGCATGAGGGGTTCTGACACCACCGACCTTATCTTTGAGAACGCCGTCGTCCCCAAAGAAAACCTCCTGGGAGCGGAGGGGAGTGGATGGGAAAACGCCATGACGACCCTCAACCTCTCCCGACCCGCCATCGGGGCCCAGGCAGTAGGGATTGCCCAGGGGGCTTTTGACTTCGCCCTGGATTATACCTCCAATCGGGTGCAATTCGGACAAAAATTGGCCGATTTTCAAGGGGTACAATTTATGCTGGCCGACATGGCCACGAAGATTGAGGCCGCGCGGGCCTTGGTATACAAGGCGGCAACGCTCCTGGACCAAAAGGTCTACGAGAGGGACCGAATGTCCGCCATCGGAGTAGATAAACTTTCGGCTATGGCCAAGTGCTTTGCCTCTGATATGGCCATGCAGGTAACGATCGATGCTGTACAGCTCCTGGGCGGCTACGGATACCTCAAGGACTATCCCGTGGAGAGGATGATGAGGGATGCTAAGGTCACCCAGATCTTTGAGGGGAGCAATCAGATTCAACGGGTGGTCATTGCCCGAAACCTGCTGAAAAAAATTTTGGAAAAGGATTTTACCTAACAAGCTACGGGTCCATTCTGAACTGTGTTGATGATCATGAACAGCGATGAGAGGTCCTGGCCACTGCCTTCGTAGTGTTGTAAAACCCCGCTGAATTCCAGCAGCAAGGAGGGCGGCAAAGGGATGAATCTCTATGAGGTAAACTTCCAATCGGTGGTCTCTCCTTATGGGGGCGATCTGATTATCCCCTTTCGCGAAGTCTCTTTACGAAAGCTCCATAAGATACCAGGAGAGGTCAAGGTAGAGGGCGAAATCACGTGCCGCCGACTGCGGGAATTTGTCGCCTCGGCCCTGGGGGATGTGATTTTCTTCACCCCCCTCGGTCCCGTGGACAGGGAAAAGGGGACCCTTCCTGTTGATGCCCTCATTACCTTTAACTTTATCCTCCTTGAGCTGAAGGAGGAGGATTTTTTTCAAAAGACCTCGGGAGAAGAGTTTATTATCGACCAAAGCTTTTTGGACCTCGCCACCACGAGTGATATACAGCTCTCCCAATTTGAGGAATTCGATCACTTCCTGGTCCAGCGGGTAGAAGAAAAGGATGTCCCCCAGGTAATCACCGGGTACTACCACTACCTCAAGAGCCCCCTCTTTTTCAGCGTCCGGTGATGATCCCCTCGGGGCAGAAAGGTCTCACTGCACCCTTTCTCCCCCTCACCCTCGCCCTCATTGCAGGGATCCTGATCGGCGAGCATATCCCCTTCATCATCTCTTTGACAGCCTTGGGTGCGCTGCTCCTCCTCTGCCTCCTCCTCTGCCGCCGGAGGGTAACAGCAGCCCAGCTCCTCGCCCTGGCCGCCCTGCTCGCCCTCGGGGCCTTCTTGATCCACCTCAGGCTGCACCCCACCATCCCTCCCCACCACATCTCGAAGATCCCCGATAGGCACATGGTGATGCTGAGGGGTACCATCTATCGCCCCCCGCAGCGGGAAGAGGGGAAGACCGTGGTCTATCTCAAGGCCGAGGAGATTTCACAAGGAGATACCATCACCTCCGCCACGGGACGGGTGCGGATCACCATGAGAGATCCGGTTGTTCCCTTACGATATGGCTATCAGGTACGCCTCAATACCAAGATCTATCACCCCCGCAATTTTCACAATCCCGGGTCTTTCGACTATGAAGGATATCTGCGGCGCAAGGGGGTCTTGGTCACGGGCTATGTGCGGGATGGGGACCAGATTGAGATCATGAGCACAGAGCGGGGGAATTTCCTCGTGCGACGGTTTGACCGATGGCGGGAGGGGATAGAACATTTCCTCGATGCGAACACCTCCCCCCCGGGAAGGGGATTGCTCAAGGCCCTGCTCATCGGCGAGCGGGGGAAGATCACCCATGAGGTCAGGGAGGCCTTTATCGCCGCCGGCGCAGTGCACATCCTCGCCATCTCCGGCCTGCACCTGGGGATTATCGTCACCCTCATTTTCTTTGCTATCAAGGGAATCCTCAGATTGTCTGAACGCGTCCTCCTGAGCTATGATATCCGCAAAATCGCCGCTCTAGCCACTTTCCCCCCGTTGCTCGCCTACATTCTCATCACCGGCTTTCCCATCTCCACCATCCGGGCGGGCATCATGGCGTCCTGCTTTCTGGCCTCCATCCTGATAAACAGACAGCGCAATACCCTCAATACCCTGGCCTTCGCCGCTTTTATCATACTCCTTGCCTCCCCGACGTCCCTCTGGGACCCGTCGTTTCAGCTCTCATTTGCCTCGGTGTTGGGCATCATCGTCCTCACTCCTCCCCTCTATCGCTTTCTCTTCCCCCAAGACCCTCTGGCCCTCCTGACTCCCCGGCGTGGAGAAAAATTCAAGAGGGGAATCGCCTTATCTTTCATCGCCTCCTTTGCCGCTATTGTGGTCACCTCCCCCATCGTGGCCTTTCACTTCCATCGCGTCTCAACCATAGGTCTTGTCTCCAATGCCATCATCATCCCCATCGTAGGGTTGGGGGTCCTCCCCCTCGGGCTCTTAAGCCTCCCGTTGATCCCCATCCTCCCATCAGGCGGGGCCCTCCTCGTTCAGGCCGCCGCCGCCCTTGCCCACGGGGGGATCCGGGCCATGGAGATGATTGCCTCCCTCCCCTTTGCCGCTTGCTACCTTCCCGGACCAACAACGCTGGAGATGATTCTCATCTATGCTTTTATTACATCCCTCCTCTGGATCAAGCGGCCATACATCAAAAAGCTTGCCCCGGCCCTAATACTGATGCTTGCATTGCTCGACCTCTCCTATTGGGGGCTCAGGGGTTACGCAATGAAGGATCTCCGGGCGACCTTCCTCGATGTCGGACAGGGGGACTGCACACTCGTGGAATTCCCCCACGGCAAGCGGATGTTGATCGATGGAGGCGGCCTGTACGGTGATTTCGACGTGGGAGAAAATGTCGTTGCCCCCTTCCTCTGGAAACGGCGTATCCTGAAGGTCGATTATCTGGTCCTGTCCCATCCTGAGCCCGATCATTATAAGGGTCTTACCTTTATTGCCCGAAACTTTCACCCCAGCGAATTCTGGCATAATGGAATGACGAGTAAAGCATCCACCTATAAAGAACTCCTTAAGGTCATCAACGACAAGGGAATCACAATGGTGAAGGTGGAGGATGGGTTCACCCGATCCATTGGGGGGGCACAGGTGGAGACCCTCCATCCCGCCGAGGGATGGATGAACGGGGGAGAGCGGAAGAAAGGATGGGCCAATAATAACTCCTTGGTGTTCAGAATTGCCTTTGGTGATCACAACCTGCTTTTTACCGGGGATATCGAAAGAGAAGCGGAGACCAGGCTCCTGAGGGACGACAAGAAATTAAGGGCCCACGTGCTCAAGGTCCCTCATCACGGGAGCAAGACCTCCAGCACGTACTACTTTGTCGAAGAGGTCTCCCCCCAGTATGCCATCTTCCCCCTGGGGTACAAGAACATATTCCGCTTTCCGAGCAAGAGGGTGTTAAGCCGGTATGAGAATCGCGGCTCCCGCATCCTGCGGACCGATTTGGACGGAGCTATTACCGTAACAAGCGATGGGAACGAATTAGAGGTAAAGACGTATCGGGAAACTATGAGGACCCCTTTAAGGGATACTTCTTCTCATTGAGCAGGATGAAATACTCGTCTGTATCCTCATCATGCTGGGCGTGTTGGGCTACCTGGTAATAGGGGAGGCGCAAAAACCGGGCGGGAAACCTCCCCTCTTTTACGAGACAATAAGGAACATTCTCTTCTGCAATCCGAAAGGTATTCAGGTCTAATCGCTCCTGGCTACCGTCGTTGAGCCAAATCACAAAGGCCTCATCACTATCCTTGACCAGCTCAGCCTCCTTCACTAAAAACACCGTATCTTCAACATCCAGGCGTGCTCGTTCTCCTTTTATCTCCAGGTAATACCCCTCCTCATCGAGGTGGAGAGATGCATAAAAAAGGGAGAGGATCTCCTTGCGGATGATCTCAGCCCCCTCAAAATACCACGTGCCGTCTCTATCCACCCTGATGTCTGGACACCCCATATCTTCTTTGTCTTTTGCAGAGAACTCTTTCAACAAC
>CAYWLI010000084.1:0-10279 GCA_964459135.1 uncultured Thermodesulfobacteriota bacterium
AGAGATCAAAGGGGACGTCGATGTAGTGGTCTGAAAACGAGAAATTCTGCTCAGGATCCAGCACCTCCAGTAAGGCTGACGATGGATCCCCTCTAAAATCGGTACCGATCTTATCCACCTCGTCGAGCATGAAGATGGGGTTGTTGCTCCCGGTCTTTTTGATGCCCTGTATGATCCTGCCTGGCAGGGCTCCGACATAGGTCCTCCTGTGCCCCCTGATCTCCGCCTCATCGCGCACCCCGCCCAGGGAGATCCTGGTGAATTTGCGCTCCATGGCCCTGGCGATGGACATCCCCAGGGAGGTCTTTCCGACACCAGGGGGGCCCACAAAGCAGAGGATAGGGCCCTTCATATCCTTTTTCAACGTGCGCACGGCCAGATATTCGAGAATCCTTTTTTTCACCTTCTCTAAGTCATAGTGATCTTCGTCCAAGGTCTTTCGGGCATGGTCAATAGCGAGGTTGTCATCGGTACTCTTTGACCAGGGGAGCTCTACCAACCAATCGAGGTAGGTCCTGGCCACCGTGTATTCGGCCGAGGCAGGGGGCATCTTGGAGAGTCTGTCGAGCTCCTTTTCGGCTGCCTTGCGTGCCTCTTCGTGCATCCCTGCATTTTCGATCTTTTCCTTCAACTCCTTGAGCTCTGCACCATGTTCATCGATCTCACCCAGCTCTTTTTTGATGGCCTTCATCTGCTCCCGCAGATAGTATTCCCGCTGTGTTTTGTCGATATCCTCTTTGACCTGTGATTGAATCTTATCACCCAACTCCAGTATCTGGACCTCGCGGGCTAACAGGAGGTGGACTTTGTTGAGACGATCCTTTATGGTAACAATTTCCAATACCTCTTGCTTTTCCGATGGGTTGATGTTGAGGTTAGAAGCAACAATATCGGTTAGGATGCCGGGGTCCTTGATGTTCGTAACCATGTTCTTTAATTCTACCGTGAGGTGAGGTGCCAATTCCACAGCCTTTTGAAAGAGGTTTTTCAAGTTCATAACGAGGGCATCAATTTCTACTCCTGTGGCCTCATCATCATGCAGCACCTTCACCTCAGCCAAAAAATAGGGATCGTCTTGCATATACCGTGCTATCTTAATCCGTTCGAGCCCCTGGACAATGACCCGTTGCGTCCCATCCACCTCCCTCACCATGCGCACCAGGTGGGCTGCAACACCTATATCATAGAGCTCACTGGAATCTGGTTCCTCGACTTCCGAGCTGTATTGGGTGACTACCCCAATGATCCGGTCCCCTTCCATGGCCTCATCGATTAATTTGACGGACTTCTTTCTCCCTACCATGATAGGGAGGATGAGTTCGGGGAAAAGGACGGTGCCTCGTAGCGGTAAAATGGGTAAGCGGTTAGGGATAGAGATCTTTTCTTTTCCCTTTTCACCCTTTGATCTTGGTACAAATATCATATCTACACCTCTTGGAGACCTCAAAACTCTATTCTTTCAGGGTAAAAAATAATCACACCGGCTTTATCTGTCAACTACTATTTTTAATAAAGCAAAAAGAATGCCAACCTTATTATCTACGGATCTTATTCCTCAAAGACCTTCCTTGCTCGATCGGCAGGATTGAGTGGGACGGGGTAAGCTGTGCGGTCTCAGCTCCATTTTAAGGATGAAGTCATATATTCCTTTACCTTCCCGAGGACGATCTTCGGTATATCTTCTTTGTTTTTGACGTTGAAGAGGGAAATGTTCTTCTTTTTTACCGTTCCATCCTTAAAACGAGTGGCATGGACATTGTGGCCCAAATGCACGGCAGTTACGCGGTTTTCAATGTGGTTAAAGAAATCAATAAGCTTTTCAAGATTCGTGATCTGCATATCCGTAATAATGAAGATATCTGGATTATCCGCACAGGAAAGGAGGTAGGTTATGTCATCCAAATCCAGAGCCGTGCCACCACCGAAGTATCGACATAAGGCCTGGTAAATATGCTCTTTGGCATGGTTGAAATCCAGAACGATTTTGTTACCCCTCAATGCATCGCTGAAGTTATAGACGGCTGCTCTCGATTCATGTTTCAGGTAGGCGTTGCACGCACAGGCAGCCCCGAGGACAGCGTACGATAACCGCTCGCGAGGATTGATCATGCTTCCAGATGAGTCGATGATAATGAGACAGTCGGGAGTTCCCTCATATTCTCCATGTGTCTCCCCCTCTCTCTTCGTCCACATTTGAGTCATCCCTGGCATGATCTTGCCGAAGCTGGTCCAGACATCGATATCGGCAAACGGTTTTCCAATTTCCCAGGGCCTATGGGCATGGGGATGAAGAAATCCCCGCTTTTCAATGGGGAGTTGCCTGAGGGGGAGGGTGTAGCTCTCAGCCAGTTTCATATAATAGAGGAGATTGGCATCGATGGGGTTGCCTTTTCCCCTGCCCATCCCTCCGGTGCCATATCCTTTTTCCTCCAATTCCACTTTGAGATCATCCACCGTCTCCTTGAACTCCTGCAAGTCTTCGACAGCACCGGCGAATTCCCTCAATCCCCGATCAATTTCCTCCAAGGAGTAGTTCTCCAGAGAGTGTTCCCCCATGGGGTTGGGGTTAGATTCTCCCGGGGACCTCTGGTGCTCATTTTCCCATTCTTCTTCAAGGAGGTCCTGGATGACCTTGGTGAATTTCTTAATGCTCTCCCCCCATCTCTTGCGTTCCAAATAGGGGATACGGGAGAGACGATTGACGAGTTCTTCATGCTCTCCATTGCCCAGATCTTCCCCCCATATTTTTTCATAGAGGGCGGTCAGCACCTTGTGTACTCCGGTCGTAGGAAGGTTTCGGTACAGTGTGGCAAGTTTTGTGTCTCTTTCCTTTACACAATACGTATCCGTTACCACATCCATAAAATAGGTGGTTGCCTTTTGGGCCTGATCTTTTTGCTTTACCACCTTTTTGGCCTCATTATAGAGGCTGATATGGGTATGAAAATCCCAGGGACAATACATATAATGGGTAATCCCATGGTCGAGAACAGCCTCAACGATCTCCTCTCCGTCCATTTTCCCTTTAAGGCTTTGGTAAAAGGCACTGCTGATGGAGAGCTGTTTGCTCTTGATCTCCAATGCGACATCCTCACCCCCCTCGATTACATTTGGAAGGGGGAGTTGGGGGTAAAGGTGTTTTCTCCTCACCCTGGGCCACACTTTTTGAATGATATCTTCAATTTCCATTGCCGAACTTCAGAAATAGAAAGGTTTAATCCCCTCATTGGGGAAAATGAGTTGATCTTTCTCGTAGACCTTCCCCCCTACTATTTTACCAAGCCCCTTGATCCTGCCTCCGACCATCAGTTCACCGCCGGTCATACCATGTCCCGTGTTAAAACCGAGATTGTGTCTGACGACGATCTTTCCCTGCTTCATGCCCGCCCCCGTATAGTTCTTGCCGCTCCCCTCGATAATTAATTCCCCCCCGTCCAGTCCTATGCCCGTAAAGTCACCCACATTACCTTCCACAATCAATTGTTTGTTGGAGGGAAGGCGGTATCCAAGGAGGTTGATCTTGACATTGAGGTCTCGCAATTGGAGGCGTATTTCCTCTTCTTGGGCATGATTGCAGAGGGCGGAGATATAGACCCCTGCCGGACCTGTTATGAGATAGGGAATTTGGTCCGAGTGGTCAAGGGCATAACAAAACTCTTCTATGTCCTCTGCCGTATACTCTATTCCCTCCATCCCCTTTTCGGCTATGCTATAGGCCTTGATAACAGTGCTATATTGCATCAGCCACACTAAGTCTTTGGCCTCATTTTTCAAGAGATCTTCATACCCCGTGAGGATCTTGGAGAGTGTTTCTTCCTTGGATTTTAAGATAGTATCCAGGGGGATCTCGCGTTTGCGAGTGCCAGCGTGGTGAAATGCCTCAAAGGGATTTTTCATCCTTTGCCCCGATATCCCGTTTTATCTCTTCATAAATGGGATGATCTCCTTCAAGGGGGATTACCTCTTCGCCGTCAATTGCCCGATATCCCACAGCGAAGGCCTCCAAAAGGTATTCTCTCTGCTCATTATATCTTTGAAAGACCTCTTCTGCCGCCTCCTTGGCCAAATATATCTGAAAGGGGTCATTTCTCCCTTCCCCCTCCTTTTTGGAAAGATAGGAATCCTTCCACTGAATTCGATGGGCGAGGACATACGGGATGATGAGCCGGACGTGCTCAAGATCTACCCCATCATCCTCCAAGAACCAGGCCAATGACTGGGCATAATTCCTGATAGACATGGGGAGGCGATTGGAGGCACAATTTTTGATGTGGTGGCAGAGATAGCCGCTATAATGACAGCCATCTTCACATACCTCCACTGACCTCTTTTGGCCGTATTTATGACAAAAGGAGAGTTCAGCCAGCATCATACGCACCAAGGCGTTGGCATCGATGTCAAAATCTAATTTCGCCATCTCCTCGTTGATCTCACCCCTCTCCCCTCTGGCAAGACCTTCGAGCCCGAGCTGATCTTTCATGTATTCGCCGAAAAGGTCGCAGACCCCCTCTGCCAGAGCCATTTTTTCCTCATACGGTTTTTCACCCCGCAATATGTGGTGGAGTTCTTTCTCATACTGCGGGTGTCGGAGAGGGTGGTTCACTCGAGCCTCCTTGCCGATTGTGTAGGCTATATTTGAACCGGGGTGTCTGGACTCAATCAAGACGTCGAAACGGTCGATGAGGGGTGCAATGATGGTATTGGTGCCCCTGTCCTGATAGTTGGCCGTCGCAAAGAGGGAGTACTCGTCATTGATCAAGATCTCGTTAAGATATTCCCAGTTGCCCCGGTCGACGCCATTTAAGATCATACTCTGTTTGGTCTCCGGGAGGCGGTTTATTTCATCCACGATCTTCACCGGGATCTGTGCGAAGTTGCTCCAGACCACCTTTTCCCTCCCCTTATTAAGCTCACCGAGATCAGGCCTGCCGATGATCTTTTCTTCTGTCTGTTCGGGGTGACCAGAGACCTCGCTTCCCCAGATGATCCCGAGCGGATAGCGGTAGATGATAGAACCCACGTATTCCGCTGAGGTGGTTTTCCCCAAGCCAGGTTCACCCATGATGAGCTCCTTGCCCCTGTTGAGGGCTGTGAGGAGGCTCAAGAGAAGGGTGGAATTGAATGGTTCACCCTTTATGGCGACATCCGGTCTGTTGAGATAGAGATTGTCGCTGATATATGTATATATCTTCCGGACTCTTTTTTGATAATGACCGTTCTGCATTGTTACCTTCCTCATTACGCCACAATCACCTTGTGCCTTCTATTACTATATCTAGGATAACATCTTGTTTTTCGGAAATCAAGAAGACCCCATCTACTGCTTTTCTCCTTTTTGGTTCGTACCGTGTTTCCCCCCGTATATGGTTTTGTTAGCATCACACATGCGCGGGGGGAGATCATACACAAACGTTCGCGCAGAGGGGGAGGACAGGGTATATTGTAAGGCCCTATGATTCCAAAGATGAGAGGACTCAATCCTTCCAACTGGCAAGATTAAGGATGCGCACGAGGAAGTAGAGGTTTACCAAAAAGATAACGATTCCGAGGATAACACCAGCAACGGCCCTATTCGTTGATACTTGGTAGAGATCACCTTCAGTGAAATAAGAGTTGGCAATAAGGATGGAGACCAAGATGGAGGTTACAAGACCTCCCAGAGATCCCTTAACGTAGATCAAGAGGGCCAGTCCAATGCAGATGCCGATGGTTATTTTGGTGTCAGGGAGGAAGAATCTCGCCCCATACACGATATCAAATATTTCTTGGATGATCTCCACAGGCAGCTCCAGGTTCTTAGTATAGTTAAGGGCAAAACGAGCACTTTGTCAACCCTTTCTGCATCTGATTTGTTGCAACGTGCGGTGAACATAACGATCATGATACCTGTAGTAGGTAAGAGGAATACATAACCACTCGCCCCTTCCCGAGATAGAAGTATACGTTTGGCATCAACGTTGAGTCCTCAGTAGAGAATGTGCTATCTTCATACAGAGGTAATCGAGTATGCTATAAAGGTAGACGTATGAGCGAGGATAAGATCGTCATCAAGGGGGCCAGGCAGCACAATCTCAAGAACGTAGACCTGGAGATCCCCAAAGGGTGTTTGGTGGTGCTCACCGGGATCAGTGGTTCGGGTAAGTCCTCCCTTGCCTTCGACACCATCTATGCTGAGGGGCAAAGGAGATATGTGGAGTCCCTCTCCGCCTATGCCAGGCAGTTTTTGGAGCGGATGGATAAGCCCGATGTGGACCTCATCGAGGGACTCTCCCCGGCCATCGCCATCGAGCAAAAGGGAATCAGCAGAAATCCACGCTCCACCGTGGGGACGGTGACGGAGATTTACGACTATCTCCGCCTTCTCTTTGCACGGGTGGGGCACCCCCACTGCTATAGCTGCGGCCGGGAGATCAAATCACAAATCCCGCAACAGATGGTCGATCAGATCCTGACGTTGCCCGAGGGGAGCCGTCTGGTCGTCCTAGCACCCCTGGTGAAAGGGCGAAAAGGGGAATATCGAAAAATTCTTGATCAACTCAGGGGGGAGGGGTTTGTCAGGGTGAGGATAGATGGGGAGGTCAGGGACCTTGGTGAAGAGATACCCCTTGATAAAAACAAGAGACATGACATTGATTTGGTCGTTGATCGACTCGTGCTGCGCGAAGGGATTAAGAACAGGATCACCGAGTCGGTCGAGCTGGCCCTGCGCTATGGTGATGGGGTGGTTCAGGTGGCAATCGATGAGGGTGAGGAGCTTGTCTTCAGCGAACGGTTTGCCTGTTTGGAATGCGGTGTGAGTTATCCTGAGATATCTCCCCGCCTCTTCTCCTTTAACAGTCCCTATGGGGCGTGCCCCCGCTGTGGCGGCCTGGGTTTTCTCACCTCACAGAAAACCCCTGGTGAGAAGGAGTTTCCATTGTTCGAAGCGACAGAAGGGGAGGGGGGTATTGTTCCGTGTCCTGAGTGCGGGGGAGCGCGACTGCGGAAGGAGGCCCTCCATGTGAGGTTTCAAGGGCGCTCCATTACTGATATAACGCAGCTTTCCATCCAAGAAGCCCAGCATTTTTTTCAGGGTGCCACACTCTCCCCTCAGCAAGAGGAGATTGCGAGACTCGTGTTGCGGGAGATTACGGAGCGGCTCAGTTTTCTCGTGCGCGTGGGGCTCACCTATCTTTCCCTCGATCGAACCGCCGCCACCCTCTCCGGGGGTGAGGGAGAGAGGATCAGGCTGGCCACCCAGATAGGATCAGGTCTCACCGGGGTCCTCTACGTGCTTGATGAGCCGAGCATTGGTCTCCACCTCCGAGACAATCTCAGGTTGTTGGAAACCCTCAAGCAATTGCGTGATCTGGGCAACACCGTCATCGTGGTGGAGCACGACCCACAGACCGTGATGAGCGCCGACTATGTCATCGACATGGGGCCTGGTGCCGGGGTGCATGGTGGTGAGGTAATCTTCACGGGCACACCCCGGGAGTTATTGAAGGATACGCTGTCTCTGACCGGCCAATACCTTTCCGGTCGTCTCGCTATTCACATTCCTCCCAGGAGGAGGGACAGGGGCAAAGGATCTTTGATCATCGAGGGGGCAGGAGCCAACAACCTCAAGGGGATCACGGTAGAGATACCGCAAGGGATTTTCACCTGTGTGACTGGGGTCTCCGGCTCCGGAAAGAGTACTCTCATCATTGATACGCTCTACCGCGCCCTGGCACAACGACTTCACAACGCCAGGGAGCGGTCCGGTGAATTTGTGGCCCTGCGAGGGACCGAGGGGGTGGATAAGGTGGTGAAGATCGACCAGATGCCTATCGGCAGGACCTCACGATCCAATCCTGCAACGTATACTGGGATTTTCACTCTTATTCGAGACCTCTTCGCCCAACTCCCCGAAGCAAAGGTGAGGGGCTACACGCAGGGTAGGTTCAGCTTCAATGTCAAGGGGGGGAGGTGCGAGGCGTGTCAAGGAGAAGGTATTATTCGAATAGAAATGCACTTTCTCCCCGATGTCTACGTGACCTGTGATGAGTGTAAGGGAAGGCGCTTCAACCGTGAGACGCTGGAGATCAGGTACAAGGGTCGGGATATTGCGGAGATCCTGAAGATGACGGTGGAAGAGACCTTGGAGTTCTTCCGCAATATCCCGCCATTGAAAAAGCGGCTGCAGATATTGGCTGATGTGGGACTCGGGTACATACAACTGGGACAGCCCGCCCCCACCCTTTCGGGGGGCGAGGCCCAGCGGGTGAAATTGGCTCGGGAGCTGGGCAAGCGGGACACCGGCAGAACCGTCTACATCCTCGATGAGCCCACCACCGGCTTGCACTTTGCCGAGATCCAGCGGCTCCTCGATGTGCTCAACCGCTTGGTGGATACCGGCAACACCGTCATAGTCATTGAACACAACCTCGATGTCATCAAATCCGCCGACTACATCATCGACCTGGGGCCAGAAGGTGGGGATGAGGGGGGGGAGGTGATTGCGACGGGTACTCCTGAGGAGATTGCCGCTGTGCCCCATTCCTATACCGGGGAGTTCCTTAAGAAGGCATTGAAGTAATAGCGCAACTTCCTTTTAACTTGATCGTGTTGGGAAATAAGGCTATAGTTCACATCAAAGAGGGGAAATAAGCTCATCAATTTATTCGGCAGGAGGTGATTCGTCTCCTTCTCTGCCAGAAAAGAGGATCAGCTATGAAAAGGATGCTGCTTATGGCATTGCTCATCGTATCCTTGGTCGTTTGTTTAACCTCTCTCGGATGGGCAGGCGGTTTGGACGATGCCGATGCTGGCCGGGCGGCAGCCCAGGGGGGGAACTATGACGAGGCCATACGGCTTTTCACCAAGGCCATTGACTCTGGCGAGCTTTCTCAGGAGCATTTAAGTGTAGCCTACAACAACCGCGGCAATGCCTGGTATAAAAAAGGCGATTATGACCGTGCCGTTGCTGATTACACCAAGGTCATCGAGATCGAGCCGAGGCAGGTTTTTGCCTACACTTGCCGCGGCAACGCCTGGTATAAAAAGGGCGACTACGATAAAGCCATTGCCGATTTTACCACGTTCATCGAGATCGAGCCGAGGCAGCCCTTTGCCTACAACAATCGTGGCAACGCCTGGGGGAAAAAAGGCGATTACGAAAAGGCCATTGCCGACTTCACCAAGGCCATCGAGGTTGACCCGCAGCACACCTCAGCCTACAATAGTCTAGCATGGTTTTTTGCCACGTGTCCTGACGACAGGTACAGAGACGGCACACGAGCCGTTGAACTGGCTGAAAAGGCTGTGGAACTTGATGAGGCAATCAGCAGACTGGATACCCTGGCCGCCGCCTATGCCGAGGCCGGAAGGTTTCAGGATGCGATACAGACCCAGGAGCAGGCTATAGCGAAACTCAAACAAGCGGGCGGGACGAAATATCTAGCTGAATTTGAGCAACATCTAGAGTCGTACAAGGATGGCAAGCCGTGGCGTGAGCAGTGAGGTTGGTTTCGTTCAGGGGAAAGAAACCAACGTCCACTATTTTGTCGAGTACAACAGATCCAAGTCCGTGCTGAAGATGATGTAGGAGGGAAGCTTATAGTTGATTTTTTTTAGCTACTAGTATTGCTTGAAAAAGGGAAAAAGAGAGGATAGGAGTGCTTGACCTGCGGTTTGTGCGTGAAAATATAGATCTCCTTAAGGAGAAATTAGCCCTGCGGGGTGAGGATCTGGATTTGGATCCCTTTATCCAGGTGGAGCAGGAGCGTCGTGACCTGATCCAAAAGGCAGATGCCCTCCGGAGCCAGCGAAACCAGGTCTCTGATGAGATCAGCAAGATTAAACAGGAGGGGGGGACAGCTGAGGATTTGGTCACCCAGATGCGCCAGGTTGGTCAGGAGATCAAGACTTTGGAAACAGACCTGCGGGAAAAAGAGGAAAAGCTTCAAGCCTTTCTACTCACCATCCCCAATATACCCCATGACTCTGTCCCCGTGGGCAAAAGTGAGGAAGACAATAAAGTAGTAAGCACCTGGGGTAAAGCGCCGGCATTTTCCTTTGATCCCAAGCCCCACTGGGATATCGGCGAGGACCTCGGTATCCTCGATTTTAAAGGAGGGGCCAAGCTGGCAGGGGCTCGCTTTACTCTCTACAAAGACCTCGGGGCCCGACTGGAGAGGGCCCTGATAAATTTTATGCTCGATCTGCATACAAATGAGCACGGATACCGGGAGGTCTTGCCCCCTTTCATGGTCAACAGAGACGTAATGACCGCTACGGGACAGCTCCCCAAGTTCGA
>CAYWLI010000085.1:0-10242 GCA_964459135.1 uncultured Thermodesulfobacteriota bacterium
CGTGAGAGCTTATTATAAAGATTAACAATGGCTTCTAAAAATAAAGCAGAAATCTTATCGTCAACGCCACAGCGCTTCGAAACGGGCACAGGGGTAAAGATCGCGGGTGAGGCTTGGGGACCTGCAACGGGGCTCCCTGTTCTGTTCATACACGGCGGTGGGCAAACCCGACATTCCTGGAAACAAACCGCACAGTATGTGGCCTCGCACGGGGCGTATCGGGCGATCACCGTAGATCTTCGCGGGCACGGAGACAGTGACTATGCGCCGGATGGAGATTACAGCCTTGATCGATTTGCCGAGGATATTGCCGGCGTTGTTTCCCACTTTGCGCACCCCCCCGTATTCGTCGGCGCATCGTTGGGAGGAATGATTGCCATCCTCCTCGTGGGAGAACAGGGGGTGAGCGCATCGGGGGTGGTCCTCGTCGACGTCACGCCGCGCTTAGAAGAAGCCGGCGTTGATCGCATCTTCTCCTTTATGCAATCCCATCAAAATGGCTTTGATTCCCTCGAAGAGGCAGCAGCGGCAGTTGAAGACTACTTGCCTCACCGCAAACGCCCGCTCGACATCTCTGGGTTAGAGAAAAACCTTCGCAAGGGGGATGACGGGCGGTATTACTGGCATTGGGATCACAGGATGTTACGGCACGCCACTCGAGAAAAGGCACAGCATGAAAAACGATTGTTGGCTGCGGCGCAATCCATCACGGTCCCGGTGTTGCTGCTGAGAGGGATACTGAGCGACGTGGTGAGCAAAGAGGTGGTGGCTGAATTTCAACAAGCCGTCCCTCATGCGAGGCATATAGACATCACGGACGCCGCGCATACCGTGGCTGGGGACTCCAACTCGGCCTTCACAGAAGCCGTGCTGTCATTTTTGCAAGAGGTAAACACATCGTAAAGAAGGACATAACCCCTGCCGCCAGCATGGACCGTTTCCCTCACATTCTATAAACCTGTCTAAAATCACTGCAGGGGAACATCACATTCAACAAGAGGGGCTCACCAATCTCGATGAGCCCCTCTTGTTTCTTGGTGGAGCTGAGGGGTGAACCGTGTGATGCCTTGTTTTGCCGGATCATTTGTGGAAGGTTGGTTTATCTTCATAGACAAAATATACGTTCAGCGGGTTGCTTCTGGTCTCAGACTATACTAAAATTAGTGAGGGGATGAGGCTAAGGTGAAATAAGAAAAATATATATGAGAAGTATATAATAGGAAATAGACATGGTAATGCTCAGAAAGGAGGGCGAATAGCATGAATGCATCCAAAAAAATGATTGTTATCTGCCTCGTACTTGTTTTTTCGATCATCTGCCTGACGAATTGGGCCCTACCAAAGGAAAAAAAGGATTTCACCCTCGTCATCAGGATGATGGGGATTCAAGACACATGGTTTCGGGAAAACATAATACCCCCATTCGAAAAGACCAATGATGTAAAAGTAACGGTCGTTTCTTTTGACAAGTTCTGGGACCTCGAGGTCATGCTCGCCTTAGAACAGGACAGTGGAAGGCATACCATCGGCCTTGTCAAGACCCCGCTGGAAATGACACGGCCCCTCCAGAAGTTCATGATGCCCTACGATGATGTCATGAGTGAAAAGGAGCTGCAACAATTGAAGGCGCAGTACGATCCTCAAGCAGTAAAGCTGGGGACCATTGATGGGAAGCTGTACTATCTCCCCCGCAAGTTGGAAACCAGAATGATGACCTATGTGAAGTCGAAGGTGGATGAGGCAGTGAAGGGATGGAAGCAGTTTGAGCCGGGCATCAATGCTGCGCTGCGAGACGATAACGGCTATGGCCTGCCAGCCGGCTACCAATTAGAAGCAGATCCTAATCTCTGGGATTATTATGACATCTTTGTCGTTGCCTACTACTGGGCGCATACACCGTACTATGGAATCACCTTGCCTCGTATGGCGCACCGAGGCATGAAATACGGAGGTACTGTAGTCGGATTGGTTGACCGGATTTACCAGATGGGGGGAACCGTTTCAGATGTTCTAAAAATGTCCACAGACCCGGTGGTTGACATGTTTGTGTGGGAGGCGGCGTATACAAAACAAGGACTGTATAATCCAGGGATGTGGCAAGACCCATGGAGTGGCGGCGGTATCTGGAATGCCATGAAAGACGGGAAGGTATTCCTGGCGATGATGCACCAGATTGATTCGTTCTTCATTCACGGCGGCACCCATCCGCAAATGCAAGGCTATCTGGCGGACCCGAATGATATGGGCCTTGCAGTCATGCCGCAAGGACTCTCCTTTGAGTTGGATGCAGCAGGCAAGCCGCTCAGGAGGGGGAGCAGAAAGGCAGGGACTGCGGGGTGGTGGTGGGGCATCCCCAAAACCGCACCGGATCCTCACTTATCAGCGGTGCTCGCTCAATGGATTACCAATTACGAGAACCATCTGGCCGAATGCAAGGTCTTCGGCATGATGCCTATCCGCACGGATATATTGGCTGACGTGCAAAAAGTCTTTCCCAAAGATTGGATGGCTGATGTATTCGCAACCTCTATCAAACAGATACAGCTCAATGGCGATACGACCGGGCCCTTGCTGCGTGAATATTCTGATGTAGGGAAGATCTATCTCGACGCATGGTATGACATCGTTGTGGGCAAGAATTACGGCACGGATGGAAAAATCGATCGGGATTATATTAGGGAGCGATTAAAGGGGACGTACGTACCGCAGATGAAGGAAGTGCTCGGGAAACAATATCCTCGATAATCAGCGACGGTAACACAGCGCGTTCCAGCACAGGTAGTCCGGCAGCAGGAGAACAGGATTATTGTGTTCGCGCGTAATTAAAAACACATATGACACGGATTATACCTTTTATCAGAAGGAATCTATTCGGCATCATTATACTCACTCCCGCAGTACTCTACCTGGTCGGATTTCTATTGATCATTCTCTTTAAGGTCGTCGGACTGGCATTTACCCAGGTCAGTCCGGACGGTTCACTCTTCCCGACTGCCGTTCATTTTATTGAACTCTCACAAAACCCGGAATTCAAGGCTGCCTTCACCCGCACCATCTGGTTTGTCCTCGTTGGAACACCGATGGAACTCATCGTCGGCATGATAGCCGCATTTCTCGTCGTAAGAGAATTTAAGGGGCGGGGAATCATTCGGAGTGTCTTTATCTTGCCGCTGGCCATTCCTGCGATCGTGACGGCAATCATGCTCTATATTATGTTTGATTTTCCAGGGGGTCATATCAATGACATCTTGATGGGACGACACAGCTTTTTCCCGTTTCAGCTGATTGCTGAACCGGTGAACTGGAGGGGATCCGGCTTCTTTGCCCTTATGGTATCTATGGTGGGAAAGGTATGGCGTGATATGCCCATCTCTATGCTAATTATTCTTGCCGGATTACAATCCATCAGCAAAGATCAATATGAAGCAGCAACAACAATGGGGGCCAACACCTTCCAAACTTTCATGAAGATTACCCTGCCGCTATTGACCCCTGCCATGGCGACCGTCTTGGTCTTGCGATCTATTGAGGTCTGGAAGGAGTTTATTTTTCCTTTTATCTTGGCGGGAAGCTATCCACTCCTTGCTACCTTAATAGAAAGGGCATATCACGAATGGAGGGATCCACACGAGGCATCCGCCATTGCCCTGATCTTGCTGGGCCTTATCATCCTGTCGACAATCATTATTTTCTATGTGCTGAAATGGCTCAGAAAGCAATTGGTAAAAGTATAAGGTAACATCGTATGCGCAAAAAAAATATGAGAGGAACCAGGGTCATATGGCTGATAGGGATCATTGTCATGATCCTCATAGTGTTAGCCCCCATCTTCGTAATGTTCAAATACTCTCTGAGCGACCGTTCAAGCGTAGTGACTGGGGGCAAGCCCATACCGCTGTGGCCTTATCATCCCACTGTGGAACAGTTTCACGGACTGGCCACCATGGACAGGTTTATGACTGCCGCACTGATCAGCCTGGAGGTAGCGTTGCTCTCCATTCTTATTGCGCTCGTTATCGGAACACCTGCCGCCTATGCCCTGGTCAGATATAGATTCCCCGGCGTAATGGTCTTGGCGACGCTTCTGATTTCGGTTCGCTTGTTCCCCGACATCGTCTCAGTCGTTCCCATTGTCGAGGTCTTTTTAAAATTCAGGCTCGTCAACAGCGTCCTCGGCGTTGCCTTGGCGCATTCGCTGCTATCAATCCCCTATGTGATATTTATCGCCATGGGGGTCTTTGAAACCATTCCGAGAGAATTGGACGAACAGGCCCAGATATTGGGGGCAAGCAAGCTCTACAGCTTTACCCGCATTATTGTACCAGTCGCCCTCCCCGGTTTGGCAGCTGCGGCAATCTATGTCTTTTTGCTCTCGTGGGATGAGTTTATCTTTGCCTACTTCCTCCTGGCCTTTGGCGATCTGTCAACCCTTCCCGTGTTATTGAAAAAAATATTGTCCTGGACACCACAGCACAATCTACTCGCGGCGATCTCCGTTATGCTCTCCATCCCGGTCATTATCTTTACCTTTGTGGTACAAAAATATATGCGGACAGGTGCTACTGCCGGAGCGGTGAAATAGGAAAAAGGTGATATGGCAACGGTCAAATTTCATGGTGTAAGCAAAAGATTTGGGGATGTTGTAGCAGTACGTGATCTTCATTTAGTAGTTGACGATGGTGAGTTTGTCACGCTCGTTGGTCCATCCGGGTGCGGCAAGACAACGACGTTGAGGATGGTCGCCGGGTTAGAAGAGATTACCGCGGGGGAACTCTACATAGACGATGTTCTGTCAAACGACATTCCTCCCAAGAATCGCGGCATTGCCATGGTATTTCAAAGCTACGCCCTCTTCCCCCATATGACGGTAGCGGAAAACATCGCGTTCGGTCTAAAAATCAAGTCCTACCCCCGAAGCGAGATCCTGAAAAGGATTGCCGGGGCGATGAACTTGCTGAACCTCCAGGGACTTGATGCGAGACTGCCACGAGAGCTGAGCGGCGGCCAACGACAGCGGGTCGCCCTTGCCAGGGCCTTGGTCCTCGAGCCCCACGTTTTGCTCCTTGATGAACCACTCAGTAATCTCGATGCGAAACTGAGAGTCAAGATGAGAACCGAGTTAAAAAGGATCCATAAAAAATTGGAATCTACCATTATCTATGTCACGCACGATCAAGTGGAGGCGATGAGCCTCAGTGACAGGGTGGCCATCATGCATGAAGGAGGCCTTGCACAGGTAGGTACGCCGCTGGAAGTATACCGTTCACCACACAATATCTTCGTTGCGGGTTTCATCGGAAGCCCCACCATGAATTTCTTGCATGGCACAATTATCAAAAAAAATAAGGGTATAATTGTTGATCTTGGGGCATTTCAATTATCGATTCCCGAACACTATCGGAAAAGATGTGCGGATTACCTTGGCAAGGCGGTTATCTGCGGCATTCGCCCGGAAGATATCTACGACAAAAGATTTTCAAAGACAGCGAGCACCCCTGGGAATACCATCGATGTGATAACCGGCGTCGTTGAGCCACTAGGGGATAGGGATATTGTGGAAGTTATGAAAGACACCCTTAATTTCACCCTGTTATGTGAACCAGCAGTAAAGGCAAAGCCCGACACACCCATGACTGTGGTATTTGATATGGCTAAAGCTCACCTATTTGATAAGAAAACCGAAAGGAATATACTCTTCTCATCTTAAAAATCCTACAGCTGCCTCACGCGGAAATGGTAGCCTTCCCTTCAATTGGATGTGCTGAAATATTCATCTAACACGAGCAATGCCGTCTGTAACATCTCCGTTCGAGTAAAGGGATCTTTATAACGACGCGAATACACGCGGGGCAACGCGATTCCCCAGTGGTCCGCCTTCACGATACCGAGATTGATAATAGTGCCGGTCTCTTCAAAAAATTCGGAGTCTGGCAACAGGACCTGTGTATCGTTGAAAACGTTATGCTTATATAACTCCTGACCATTAACATATAAAAACAGATCATCAGGATTTGTAATGAATTGGAGGCCTTTTTCAAATGCTGACTCGGGATACGCAGCTGAAATGGAGAAAAGCGTAATGGAATCCGGCAGGCGAACGCCTGCATGGTCGTGTTCGCATGTCACCCGCATCAGGTCTGTAATCCCCTCAGGAAGGTCGGTGAGATCATCGGAGAACTCGGCGGCCTTTTCAAAGAATACAGGTAAATCCTTAAGCCCCGGCACTCTCAGCTTTGATGCCCAGCGTATAAGCTTGCTAAAAAATTTCGTCCTGAGCCCAATACGCTGGCTGAATCTCTTGTATGCCTTTAAGAGCTTACGCGCGGCACGACTGGCTTTGGACGATGCCAGAATCGAACCTCTTAGAGCCCCGGCAAAACTGACTACCGCCCTGGTCCGTTTTGCTACGTCGCTGTAGCGCGGCGTTGCCAGCAGCTCCACCAAAATGGGACTTCCCTTGCTATAGGTAAGAAATATCAACTGCTGTTGATTATCACATTCGCGTTTAACGATATCGTATACGCGTTGCGCGCAGTCTTCGGTGCTTTCGAAAGAATCGTCGTAAAAGGCATACAGTATGTTGAAACCAAGCTTTCTTAAGAGCGGTATTTGATCGCCAAAGGCCTTCTGCGTTAATAAGTGATGGCCGAACCCGGGCACAATCACCAGGGTGGCATCAAGCCTTTTGGCTGTTTGCGCAGTGAGAGTCGGAATGCGTGGGATATTGCCGGAAAAATATTTTTTATAAACTTTTCTGTTGTCATGTAAGTCGATGAGTTCGAAGGATTTCTTCTCGTGCGGATTCGGCGTTACCCCTGACGGCATGAAATACAGATAATCTTCAAGTTTTTTTTCCGACGCTGCCAGCATCGCTTGAAATATCTGTCCAAAACGTATCTTCCACCGATCAGGGTCTTGAGGCATGCTCCCCTCCTTGTTAAGAAACCCCTGCTTGCAAACAGTCTTTCAGTATTGTTCACGACTCATTATACTATGTTTTCTCTTTGGCAATCTCTATTTGAATAAATAACTTCTTCAGTTTATCTTGTTCATAAATGTTCGGTTTCGGCTTTGCCCCGCCCCTGTCCCATTTGACAAGCCTGATCATACCGCTGTCGAGTTCCAGTGCGGTAAAACCATTATTATAGCAGCAGCAACCATCATTAAAATAGCACGGAGAAAAAATCCCTGTCTCATCAAAGCTACTGACCACTTTCTTTCCAAATTCCCATTTTATGTATGACTGCAGCTCGGCCTTTTTCTTTTTGATCTCTTTCATAGCGGATTCGTATCGCTTAGATGTTTTGAACGATGTGGATGCAAGCTGAATCAAGTCTTCTATCTCCTGCTTTAACCGATCAATCTTAGAAAGAGAGCTGAACATTGCTCTGTGGGTGTGGCCGGCGACGAACAAGAGTCCTTTTGCTTTCGCCCATCGGTAATACATCTGTTCTTTCTTACTCCGTTTTTTTATGTTTTTTGCTGCGCCCGTATTTTTGAAACCAAGAAAACGCTGCCCCGGCTTCCATATAGTGCGAACAATGACTCGACTGAGGGGCCACAGAAAATGTGAAAACAATTCTCCCTGGTGGCCGTGCGTGAGAAATATAGTGCCGTCTTTTCCTTTGAGCAGGAGGGCTTCGCAAATCGTTATGCCGGGAAGTGCCGATTGGAGATGTTTTTTAACAAAGGATGTGCTCTTCCAGAATATGTCATGATTTCCATACACGCGTAACAGTCTCCCTGCATCAGCAAACTTCTTTTCAAGGTCATATACATCCTGATACTTCTGCTTGATGTTGGGGAAATCGCACTCCCATAATTCTTCACTGTCGCCGATACTGATAAATCGGTATCCCTTGGCATAATAGTAATTCAGAGCCTTTTTGTATGTCTTGCGGTTTAATCTGAAATCATCGCTCCCCTTCTTCCCATCTCCAATATGCTGGTCGCTCATGACGACATACTTGTCCCGCGTGACGTCAAAGGTGATCTTCTTTGTCTTCTTTAGGGCCTTATCTAGTGCCTTTTCCATTGTTCATTCCTCCTTCATTACATATTGACGGTTTCATCAAGGGAACTCCATACGATAGCCCCCAGAGAGGCGTGTATCCCTGGAAGCTCTCTCATGGCACTTTCTATAACCCACTTTTCATACATACTACTTAGCAATGTGTCTTATGCAAAAGGAGAACGGGATACAATATGCTAGAAAATGATCCTTATCATTTTCCGAGCGTAAAGACTTGACCTATCTTGCTTTTTTTTTGATCTATTTCGTCTTTTTTAGGGGTGAGGAGGGTGCCACGGGGGTGAATCATGGTTATCCAAGGGGCTTTGGGGAATAAAAACGGGCTCGTCGATCTCGACGAACCCGTTCAGTGCATTTGGTGGAGCTGAGGGGGGTCGAACCCCTGACCTCTTGAATGCCATTCAAGCGCTCTCCCAACTGAGCTACAGCCCCATGATTTTTAGTCATTATAAAAATTTTATGGATGCATGTCAATACTCTGTCCATTCTTTTTCATTGACACGTCCCTGCTGAAATCCTATAGTTGATATACCGCCGGAGTGGCGGAACTGGGAGACGCAGGGGACTCAAAATCCCCCGGGCCTTGCGCCTGTGAGGGTTCGAATCCCTCCTCCGGCACCAATTGAATATGTCATGGATCTTCGAGCCTACCTCCTACGTCCATGAGGATAGGGAGTGTGGCCGAAAAGGTGTGGTGGGAAACGACCACGCCCCCCGTGCTTGGAAAGGAGGTCCACCAGAAGCCATGAGAGGCCGATGGCCGGTACGGGGCATTGGCCTTTACCTTATATAAAACTATGAAACTCTTACTTGACGACTACTATCGCAAGATCAATTACCTGCGATTATCCATCACCGACCGGTGCAACCTGCGCTGCCGCTACTGTATGCCCGAAGAGGGTGTGGACCTCATCGAGCATGGCGACTTGCTCACCTATGAGGAGATCTTAGGGGTGGTCGAGGTCTTCGCCCGCAACGGGATCTCCAAGATCCGCCTGACCGGCGGAGAACCCCTGGTAAGGAAAGGGGTCGTAGACCTTGTTAAGGGTATTGGGGAAATCGAGGGGATCCAAGACCTGAGCCTGACCACCAACGGGGTCCTGGTACGGGAATACGCCGAAGATCTGGCCGAAGCGGGGCTTCGCCGCATCAACATCAGCCTCGACACCCTGCGCCCCGAGCGGTTCGCCTACATCACGAGGCGTGATAAATTCAAGGAGGTATGGGAGGGGATCGAAGCGGCCCTCCGGCACCGCCTCTCCCCGGTCAAGATCAATGTGGTGGCCATCCAGGGGTTTAACGATGACGAGGTACAGGAGTTCGCCCGTCTCAGCCTCACCCACCCGTTGCACGTTCGCTTCATCGAGTTCATGCCCGTGGGGGGAGGCAGCGATTGGCATGGAGAGGAGGGGATTTCATCTTCGCAGATCATGGAAGAGATCAGGGAGATAGGGGAGCTGATACCCGTTGGACCCCAAGCAAACGATGGTCCCGCCCAAAGATATTATATCAAAGGAGGCAAAGGGGAGATCGGGTTTATCTCCCCCATCAGCAGCCACTTTTGCGCGCAGTGCAACCGCCTCCGCCTCACCCCGGATGGACAGATCAGGACCTGCCTTTTCTCCGATGATGAGATCGACCTCAAGGGGGCCGTGAGGGGGTCAAGGGGGGAGGCACACGTGGAGGAGATCCTCCATCAGGCCCTCCAGGCCAAGCCAGAAGGACATCATATCGGGGATGTGCGTTTCAAGAAGTGCCAGCGGGGGATGCACGCCATAGGAGGATAAGCAATGAAGGAATTTACCCACCTGGATGAACACGGAAGGGCACAGATGGTCGATGTCACCGAAAAGGAAGTCACCCAGCGGGAGGCGAGGGCCCGGGGAACGGTCCTCATGAGCCCGGAGACCTTCCAGCGGATCATGGCAGGAGGGATGGCAAAGGGGGATGTCCTGGGGGTGGCCAAGGTGGCGGGCATCATGGGGGCCAAGAATACGGCGGAGCTCATCCCCATGTGCCATCCGTTAAACATCACGAACGTGGCGATTACCTTCAATCCGATCGAAGAGAAACACTGCATAGAGATCGAGGCACAGGTCAAGCTGAAGGGGCAGACAGGTGTGGAGATGGAGGCCCTGACAGCCGTCGCCACCGCCGCCCTGACCATCTACGACATGTGCAAGGCAGTGGATCGTGAGATGGTGATCTCA
>CAYWLI010000086.1:0-1130 GCA_964459135.1 uncultured Thermodesulfobacteriota bacterium
AAGGGGATCGATTATCATCAGTTGCCCCGGTGCTTCCATCAGTATTTTGAAGAAGATGTGCAACCACTGGATAAACACCATCCTGAATAGCGAGGTGGTAGTGGGTTGAATACAGTGAGTAACCGATAAACGTGGGGCTTCAAGAACATATCTTTAACTTTTATTTTATTGATCAAATCTAATATTGAAAATACGATTATAGTATTGCAAAAAAGCATGGTTGCAGTAATAATTGAGTCAAGAACTATAGTTAATTCTTGTAACTTCAAACATTTGCTGAATCAATATAATATATAAGTTATGTTTCGGGAGCCAACTTCCATGGTATCGTTTCTTCGAGAAGATGAAAAATTTGTAATTGAAGCTCTATGCGCCTCATATGGTGGCACTTGGCGTATTGGCGAAGACCCACCGGATGCTTATATGTCTTTGACAAAGAATGAAGTTGCGGTTGAAATTTCAATTTTAACTCAGCATGTGGTTAGTAAATCCGGCCAGCCGGTTCCTCGACTTTCCCAAGATTCTGGAGTCATTCGACTATGCAACGAAATAGATGAGGAACTTCGAAATGACATTCCAGACGGGGCATATGTCCTCCTTACAATTTCAGCACCCTTAAATAAAATCCGACAGACCAAAGCCAACCTAGCTAATGAGATCAAAGAAATAGCTCAACAGAAGTCCCCTAAGAGCCAAGTTTTAGAAATTAATCAAAACAAGATAAAAATCCAATTGATTTCAGGTACCAGGCCATCTGGCAAAAAAGTAATTGGCATAGTACCTAATCAAAATTCGAGTCCGGACATTCTTGCAAATGTTCTTTATATTCTGAACGAAAGGATCAGAGATAAAACAACGAAATGTCAAAATATTGTGCATAGGCCTCTATGGCTTGCGCTTTTCAATGATTATTGGCTTGCTGAACCAGACACCTATGAGCTTGCAATGGAAAAACTATCAGTCGCACACCCCTTTGATAGAATTTGTCTGGTATTAGGGAACAAGGAAGTACACACTTTATATGAAACATAACATCAGCTTTGAGTAGGATGCTCATTTCGCTGAGCTCCATTCTCACCTCTCAAGCTGCTTAGTTATTAATTAGTTAATTCAAACCAATCCGATTGACC
>CAYWLI010000086.1:1230-3393 GCA_964459135.1 uncultured Thermodesulfobacteriota bacterium
TGCATCCCCCCGCTCAACGTCTGGGTGTAAACCCTGTCGACTGATCCGGAACCCGAAGGAGCCGAAGGGTTAAGGGCCTGGAAATCCCAGTACGTGGCAAAACGCAATCCACGGTGAAAGGTCGGGGCGGCCGCCTCTTTTTTGCTGATCCCTTTATAGCGCACCGGGATGCGAAGCTGCCCTTCACCAAATCCCTGCTCGGCGGCTGCCAACAGCCAGTTGCCGGGATTATCAGCCAGGAACTCCACATCGTAGCGCTCCCCCATACCGATGCGCAGGACGTCCGTCTGTATCGGCTTAATGAGTCTGCCGTCCACATGGGTGATCGTCAGGGTATGGCCTGCCAAACGAAGGTCGTAGATGGTAGCTGAAGATGGGTTGAGGAGCCTCAGCTTTACTTTGTCCCCCTTGTTCACCTCAAGGGGTGTTATCTCAGGATAAACCCTGCCATTGACCGCATACCCGTCATAAACGGGCTCCAAGAGCGGGCCGGTGCTGGATGCCAATCCACCTCTGCCTCCCCCCCTGCCGCGCATCATACCCATGCCACCCATACCCCCCATGCCCCCTCCCATACCCATAGTAGAGCGACGCTCGGTTTCGGCGATGCCGCCTCCGTCCCTCATCACCCAATCCTCCAACAGCAACGTGTACTCACGATCATAGCTCCCCTCCGGGCGTGCAGGCTCAATGATGAGGGAACCATACAACCCCTGGTCCAGTTGATAGTGGACATGGGAGTGGTACATATAGCTCCCTGCCGGTTTGGCCTCGAACTCATACACAAAGGTCTCACCCGGCATGACTGCCTTCTGGGTGACCACAGGGACGCCGTCCATACTATTCGGCACCGGCACCCCGTGCCAGTGGATGGTTGTCCCCTCCGGGAGAAAGTTTTTCAGGATAACCCGGATGATCTCGCCCTCGCGGACCCGGATCTCCGGTCCGGGGACCTGGCCGTTATAGGTCCAGGCGATAAAATCAGGACCAGCCCCCAGATTCGCCCGGGCAGGGGATGCCGAGAAGCGAAACTCCCTCACCCCCTGCTTCACCTGGGAACGGGCGTAGGACAGAGGAAACGCCGGCAGGCCGGCGGCCACAGCCGCACCCACGGCGGTCTTCAAAAATTGCCTTCTGTTGACTTTCACTTTATTTCTCCTTGTTGTATGTTCAATAGCAAGCTAAACAAGATCCTTCTTTTTCTGCTCGAACTCCTTCTTGTCGATCTCACCCCGAGCATACCGTTTCTTGAGTATCTCCAGGGCCGACTCCTCTGATCGAGCCCCGTGGCCCCCTGCACTTGTCGATTGCACCAGCCACCGAATCAGAAAAATAATCCCTATAATCACCGCAATCCAAAAAATCACCATAAGAATACCTCCAAACCAACCCCCACCATATCCCCCCATCATCCCAGGACCATGCCCCCATTCATCATAACCACGACCAGGCCACTGGGCCAGGGCATTGCCAGTCAGGGGCACAAGCACTGCAAACATACCAACAAATATCCATTGAGTTATTTTTTTCATCTTCATCTCCTTCGGTTAAAGACCCCCAGAGGAGAATGTACCTCGAGGAGCCTTACGTTGTTTATTGATATATGGACCTCATCCACCCCGTATTTTTGTCTACGATAATCGTGTCCACAAGGGCATTATCCTTGGTCCGTATCTCGGCCCCAAAGTAGGCGTCCTTTTCCGTGATCTTCCCCAGCTTCAGGTTGGGATTGCGCGTGGATTGTACGTAGTTCTCCAGCATCGCCTTTACATCCTTTTCTGCCAGGGGTTTCTGGGGCTGCTGATATTGCGGTTGCGGTCCAGATGGAGAACCGTATTGGGAGCCATAACCCGGATACCCGCGACCCATCATGCCAGGACCCATGCCGTAACCGTAACCCCCTCCACGACCCCCCATGCCTGGGCCCCTCATCGCGGAGCTCATCCACCCCGTATTTTTGTCCACGATAATCGTATCCACAAGAACATCCTTCTTGGTCAGGATCTCTCCTTCAAAGTAGGTATCCTTCTCCGTAATCTTCCCCAGCTTGAGATCGGGATTGTACAGGGATTGCACGTAATTCTCTAACATCGCTTTGGCGTCTTTCTTCCCCAAAGGCTTCTCAAGTTGCTGATACTGAGGACCCATCATGCCGGGACCCAT
>CAYWLI010000086.1:3493-9950 GCA_964459135.1 uncultured Thermodesulfobacteriota bacterium
AATACTACGATCAAAACAATTGCTGACCGTTTCATAATGCTCCCTCCTTGTTACTGTTGTTGTTCTGCCCCACACCCCCCACTACTTCCTTACATACCATCTACTGCTGTGACATCACCCTCTTTCCCTCGCATTGAATATTAAATGCCGGGAATGCACCCCGGGACCCGCACCATCAGAACCGGCACGCAGGCGGAGCGCAGTACCTTGTCAGCGACGTTGCCGTACACCCATCGGCTGATGCCGGAACGGCCATGCGTGGCAATCACAATGAGATCAACACCCTTCTTCTCGGCATAATCAGCGATGGCGTCGGCCGGCTTCCCCATGATGATCTCAGCTTTCAGAGCGGCTCCATCGTACTTACTTCGCTTTATGATATCATTAAGGTATTGCTTGGCTTCGGCTTTGTTGTGCTCATCCTGTGCTTTGCGTGACTTGGCCGCATCCTCCTCGCTGAAAGATCCCCCCCCGGCAAATTCCGTAGCCACGGGCAGATGAGCGGGTTCAACTACGCGCACGAATACGACGTTCGCTACACTGCATCCCGTGGCGATCGACTCCACATGCGGAAGCACGCACTCAGCCAACTCCGAGCCATCCAATGGGACCAGAATCTTGTTATACATGCTTTAGCCCCTCCTCCCACTGCGTATTGCACAAAGCTACTGTTTCTCTTCTTTAATAAACTGCTCAGGGTCTTTGGCAAATCTCTCTTTGCACCCCACGGCACAAAAGTAGTAATTTTTCCCTTTATATTCGTACTGCGCAGCTGCCTGTTCTTCATCCACCTCCATCTTACACACAGGATCAATGGCCATCTTCTTCACCTCCTTTTTCACTGCCTTGGAAGGGACACGTGCAATCTCTCTTTGAGCAGTTGGTCCCGCCGTGATCACCGGCGGTTTAAATCTCCGCAACCGCAGGGCATTGCTTACTACAGTAATTGATGAAAGCCCCATGGCCGCTGCCGCAAAGATGGGGCTGAGCAGAATGCCGAAAAACGGAAAGAGGATACCGGCGGCCACCGGGATCAGGATCGTATTGTAGGCGAAGGCCCAAAACAGGTTCTGCTTGACGTTGCGAATGGTGGCCTTGCTGAGGGCGATGGCCGTGACCACACCTTTGAGATCGCCGCTGATCAGGGTGATGTCCGCCGATTCCATGGCGATATCGGTGCCCGTCCCGATGGCGATGCCCACGTCGGCCTGGGCCAGGGCAGGGGCGTCGTTGATCCCGTCACCCACCATTCCCACTTTCTTCCCTTCAGCCTGGAGTTTTTTCACCTCATGAGCCTTGACCTCCGGCAGGACCTCGGCCAAGACCCGATCGACCCCGATCTGCTTTGCAATGGCATCGGCGGTCCGCTTGTTATCCCCGGTCAGCATGACGACCTCCAGGCCCAACTGATGTAAGGCGTCGATAGCCGCTTTGGAATCCTGTTTCAGGGTATCGGCAACAGCGATGATCCCGGCAGGTCGCCCATCAACCGCCACAAACATGGGGGTCTTTCCTCCCCGGGAAAGGGCCGTGACCTTCCCCTTCATCGTATCGATGGGGATCATCCGCTCCTTCATCAGCTTCATATTCCCCAACAAGACCTTCCGGCCCCCGATGGTCGCCTCGATACCGTGCCCGGGGATGGCGTTGAAATCTGTGGGTTGCTCTAAACTCAATCCATCTGCCTTGGCCCGCTGGAGTATAGCCTCTCCAAGGGGGTGCTCAGACCCCCGCTCGGCAGAGGCGGCCAGGCGCAGGATCTCATCTCCCCGGTAGCCGTCTGCCTCCACGATGTCGGTGACCGAGGGCTCTCCCTTGGTGATCGTCCCCGTTTTGTCCAAGACAACGGCGTTGAGGGTATGGGCCGTTTCCAAGGCCTCCCCAGTGCGGATGAGGACGCCGTTTTCAGCCCCCTTCCCCGTCCCCACCATGATGGATGTGGGGGTTGCCAACCCCAGGGCGCAGGGGCAGGCGATGATCATCACCGCCACGAAATTGAGCACCGCATACGTGAGTGCCGGTTCAGGACCAAAAACATACCAGATGATAAAGGTAACGATTGCGATACCGATGACCACGGGGACAAAGTAGCTGGCGATGACATCAACCATCCTGGCAATGGGGGGCTTAGACCCCTGGGCCTCCTCAACCATCCGGATGATCTGGGCCAGCACGGTGTCTTTGCCGATCTTGGTGGTCCTGAATTTGAACGTCCCCGTCTTATTGATAGTGGCCCCGATAACCTCATCCCCCCCCTGTTTTTCTACGGGGATCGACTCCCCCGTCACCATGGATTCGTCCACGGAAGAATAGCCCTCAACGACCACCCCATCCACCGGGATCTTCTCCCCGGGCCTGACGATGATCACATCCCCGATCTGGACATCCTCCACAGGGATCTCCATCTCCTTGCCTTCACGCACCACGACCGCTTGCTTCGGCTGCAGGCCGATCAGCTTCTTGATGGCCTCCGATGTCTGCCCCTTTGCCCGGGCCTCCAGGAGGCGCCCCAAGAGGATAAGGACGATGATGGCTCCAGCCGTATCAAAGTAGACGTGCGCTGCCAGGCCCTGGGCGGCAAAAAACGTCGGGAAAAAGGTGGCGATAACACTGTACAGATAGGCCGCGCTCGTTCCAACAGCGATCAAGGTATTCATGTCGCTGGTCTTGTGTTTCAGCGCTGCCCACGCACCACGGTAAAACTGCCAGCCGATCCAAAATTGAATCGGGGTCTGAATAATAAACTGCATGAGGAAATTGGCCTGCTTGCTGAATGCCAGGATCTGAGAAAGGCCGATCTTGTCCCAAAAGACGAGGAGAAACAGGGGTATCAGGAGGGATACCCCGGTGAGAAACTTGTGCTTCAATGTTCTGAACTCGGCCTCTCTGGCCGCCCGCTCGCGCTCGACCAGGTCACCCCCCTCCTCGACCTCAAGGAGCTCATAACCGGCTGCCTGCACGGCCTTGGCGAGGTCCTTCATGGAGACCTTCCCGGGAACATACTCCACCGTGGCCTTTTCCGTGGCGAAATTCACGCTGGCCTTCAGGACCCCGGGAACATGGTTCAAGGCCGTTTGCACCTTTTCCACGCACGAGGCGCACGACATCCCGCGGATAGGTACGGTTATCCGTTCTACCCTGGCCTCATAGCCTAAATCCTTGATGGTCTTGACCAGATCGCCCGCGGTAACGCGGCCGGTGTCTATGGTGACGGTCGCCTTCTCCGTGGCAAAATTAACGTTGGCATCAGCCACACCTTCCATCTGGGAGAGGCCCTTCTGGATATTGACCGCACAACTGGCACAGCTCATCCCCTTGATAGGAAGATCTACCCGCTGCGCTCCCCCTTTGGGTGCATCGTGAGCGGTCTCCTGCACCGCCTGAGCGGTGTGCTGGTCGGTCGCAGCGTCGATATATTTTTCAGGGGACTGTTCGAATTTTTCCTTGCAGCTCGTTGCGCAGAAATAATAGGTCTTGCCTTTATATTCGCTTGTGGCGGCGGCCGACGCCTCTTCGACATCCATGCCGCACACTGGGTCTCTCTGCATTACCTTACCTTTTTACTATCTCATTTGGGAAAGGATGGAATACCTTCGCCCTTAGTTAGATTGTTCTTGTTTCGGAAAGGGTCCCATCCCGCTCCTTCATTTAGATTTTATAGGATACGGGATCCCGCAAAGCGGGAGGGGTCGATCCCGCCCCGCAATATAGATATACAGAAGCGGGGTGCCGCTGGCGGCAGGATTCCAGGATTAACAACAATAAAAAAGGGGTTCATTCGACCGCTTGACCCCTTGAACCCTAAGCATCGGCTTTAGCCGCTAATATAATGATTGCATCCACGAACAACTCATATTCCTCATCTTCGTTCAGATCATGCACCAGGACCTTCTCCACCTCGTCGCTCCCTCTGATTTCAAGGAGCTCGGATTCATAGATAATTTTAATGTCTGATTGTTTTATTTTTTTCGCTACATCAGGATCGGTTGATGAGATCGCTTTTAAAGGGGTAATAACGATTACCCTGCCGGTATGCTTGGTCAGCTCGAGAGCAGTCTCAAGGGACTTCTTACCACGATCTGCTACCATGACCCGTTTGTCTGTAAACGGGGAGAAATCATCAGCAGCATGATAGACACCTTTCCCAAGAAATTCCTTCTCCCCGGTAATCTCCTTTGCTTTTCCAGTCGTCGTACGGATAACCGGCAGTGCTACCTCACCTTTTTTGATTTTATAGTTTTTAATCGCCTCGTGAAGGGCATCTGCTGCCAGGTTGGAACAATGCATCTTGACGGGCGGCAAGCCATCCAATTCATCGGCAACGTCTTGCCGGCTAACCTTTAACGCCTCATCCAGGGTTTTACCCTTGACCATTTCGGTGATCATGCTGCTCGTGGCGATAGCAGAGCCGCAGCCGAAGGTCTGGAATTTGACGTCGGCTATTTTGTCGTCTTCTACTTTGAGATAGAACTTCATAAGGTCCCCACACACGGGATTCCCCACCTCTCCGGCAACGACATCTTCCCCTTCAAGGGTACCGACATTGCGGGGATTTCTAAAATGATCCAACACCTTCTCTGAATATTGAGTGGATTTCATATGGCCATCTCCTATGCTTCATATAAGGGTGACAATGTTCTTAACCGCTCAACGATAGGGGGCAATACCTCGATAACCCTATCCACATCTTCCTCTTTATTGAATCGACCGAAGGTGAATTCCAGGGAGCCGTGTGCCTCCTCATGCAACAGCCCTGTCGATATCAGCGTATGGGAAGGTTCCAGGGTCTTCGATGAACAGGCAGAACCAGTCGCTGCGGAGACACCTTCATCCCGCAGGGCCAACAGCAAGGACTCCCCCTCAATAGCCTCAAATCTGAAATGTGCGTTATTGGCCAGTCTGTCAATCGGATGCCCGTTGAGATGGCTCTTGGGGATACGTTCTAAGATATGCTTAATCAGCTTGTCACGATACTGCGCTAAACGGTTCACTTCCCCCTGCATCTCTTGCTGCATAATCTCGACCGCTTTGCTCATGCCGACGATGCCGGCCATATTTTCTGTGCCGGACCGCAAACCGCGCTCCTGCCCCCCACCGATGATCAGGGGATTTAACCGCATCCCTTTTCTTACATATAAAACCCCTATGCCCTGGGGCCCATAGATATCATTTGAGGAAAGGGTCAGCAGGTCAATAGTGTCCCTCTGCACATCTAAGGGGATAAGTCCTTCAGCTGCCACGGCATCAGAATGAAAGGCAATCCCCTTTTCACGGGCCAATTGACCGATCTCCGCTATCGGCTGGATCGTCCCGATCTCATTGCTGGCATACCCGATGGAGATCAAGATGGTCTCCGGCGTTATTCTCGATGCAAGTTTCTGCATCGTGACCCTTCCGTATTGATCCACCGGCAGCTTTGAGACCATGAACCCATTCTTCTCCAGGTACTTTGCAATATTGTGTATGGATATGTGTTCAACCTCGGAGATAATGATGTGATTGCCTTTGTCTTTATTGCGGGATGCATACCCGATCAGGGCCAAATTGTTCGATTCGGTTGCCCCGGAGGTAAAGAGAATCTCATCCGGCTCCGCATGGATGAACCCGGCAATCGTGCGCCGGCATTCCTCCAAAACCTTCGTGGCTTCATCTCCCTCGCCGTGCAAGGAAGAGGGGTTGCCGAATCGCTCAAACACATAGGGTTGCATTGCCTCTTGTACGCGGGGATCAACGGGCTTTGACGATTGGTAATCCAGATAGACTCCCATATCTTTATCCTTTTTCAAAAGTTACGCGGCATACTAAACCGTTTTGTACACATCCCCTAAAACCACACTGTCCCATCAGCCTCCAGGACCAGATCGTTCAAGGTCCCTGCCCCCACAATCTTGACACCAGGGAGCAATTCAACCTTTTCCCAACCGAGCATCTGCTTCGATGCCTCGCAGACATAGATGGGTATTCCCATTTCCAGTGTCTTGTTGATCATCTCCAGGACGCTGGGGAAGCCCCCCAGTTTAATCTTGTCCGCTGCCCCGGGGAGCAACGTCCTCAATCCCTGTCCCAGATAATATACTTGGGCATCGATATCCATCGCCCGAGCTGTCTGCGCCAACACTAAGGGCGAATATTGCCGTTCCGGATCGTCACTGGTTTGAACATAGAGAATGGTTTTTTTCTCGGCCATGATACACCTCCTATTTCATCTTCTTTATTAAAAAGCGTAATGTGCCGCCCGTGTTTTCGAATGCCAGTAATTCATTGCCGGTCCTCTTGGCAAAGCGTTTCAGATCTTCCTCTGCTGCAGGGTCATCGGCAAGAACTTCCAATACGTCCCCTACCTCTATGCTGTCAATCTGCTCCCGGGTTTGAAACAAGGGTTCCGGACAGTACAGCCCTACACAATCCAACGTTTTTTTTGGTTTAGAGTCCTCTGCCACTGTTCATCACCCCCTTA
>CAYWLI010000087.1:0-2817 GCA_964459135.1 uncultured Thermodesulfobacteriota bacterium
CCGCGGAGCTCCTGCGCCAGGCCGAGCAGAGCGGGGTAGGGAGGATCGTCATCTTTCCCTTCCCGTCCCAGGCCCTGGCTGATGAAGGGATCAATGAACAGGTCCTGGAGGAAGCGAACAGGGATCATAGGTTTATCCCCTATTACTACATCCCCGATGACCTGCGCCCTATCCCGAAAGAAAAAGAATTCTATGGCGGCAAGTGGCATTGGACCAGGGGGGTGCAGGATTGCTCGTCCAATTATCAGGTATTGGAGGATCCTGGATTAAGCGGTTTTATCGAGGCGTCGGAGGAGATCGACCTTCCCATTATTTTCGAAGAGGAGCTGGCATTTACCGAGACCTTTGTGCGGATGACGAAGACTTTGAAGGTCATAATTCCCCACCTTGGGCTCTTAGGGGGGAATCCCATGGATTTCCTTGAGGCCTTCAAGCGGCGGGAGAATTGCTATTTTGATACCGCCCTGGCCGGTCAGGAGACGATATTGAGATTTGTGAAAGAGATCGGGCCTGAACGCATCCTCTTCGCATCTGATATCCCATTTGGAACGATGAAGAACGAGCTCAATAAGGTCTTATCCCTGCCGATAGGAGATGCCGAGAAGGAATTGATTCTCTCTAAAAATGTCAAAAGATTGATTGGATTGGATTAGATTTAAGAGGCCTTGCTAGAGCTGATAATTTGCATTTGGAATATGGTGTGGATTGGGATTAAAGGAATCTGATGAATTCAGTTAGTATTTGACACTATCGTGACGGTGTCAATGAGGATGCCGCCTCCTACGTGAATACCTCGGATTGATTCCCTGTGGCTTCAAAAATTTAAGAGACCACGAATAGCAAACTGGTTTGAGATTTACATTGCCCCTTGACACCGTATATAGCAGAAAAAAATTATCATTCCGAAAAAAGCCCTCAAATCGACGGTTCGGCGTAAAGAGCTCAAAGAACCCATACAGAGGAGTTCTACGAAGTCTATGGCTGCCCTTGGAATGTCCCGGAATTCAATAGAGAGCTGAAGCGCTGGAAGTATGTCTATAACTGTGTCATACTGCATCAAGCACTACAGTACAAAATTCCCTTGTAATCCCTTAAAGATAATGGCATTGTTGCAAACAACCCCATCGCCTCAGTCTCATATGTAGTGAACGAGCAGAGGGCCTATGTACTTCTATTGGTCAGCGAGGGTTTGAGCCTATCCAAAAGATAAGGATAAAAACAGCAATGACAGCAATGAAAATCAGACATCCAATACTGTATTTATCGTGTTCCCAATGATGACACTTTGAACAGAGGGTGATTAAGTTTTAAGGTTAATGCAGGAAAAAGAAAGAGAGATAACGGCTGAAAGATCGTGTAACCTCCAAACAGGCTTTAAGACATTGACGAAAACGTAATGTGTTCTACGTAGCTGATCTGAGGGCTGAACTACAAAAGGAGGTCGGAAAATGAAAGAACTAATTGAGTATATCGCCAAGTCATTGGTGGACGATCCCGATGCGGTGAAGGTGACTGAAGTCGAAGGTGAGAAGATATCCGTATTTGAGCTTTCAGTGTCTAAGGAGGATATTGGAAAGATCATAGGCAAACAGGGGAAGACAGCCACAGCCATGCGTATCATTTTAAGCGCTGCTGCCGCAAAAAAAAGTAAACGGGCTATCATTGAAATCATAGAGTAGCCAGGAGGTTATGGGAAGAGACATCATTGTTAATGTTTTGGTAAGGTTTCCAGGTCTCATCGTGTGCGTGGGGAGATCATGATCCTAAGCAGGATCAGGATAAGGTTTCTCAACCTAAGCATGGTAAAACTCTGCACTGCAACCATGATAAAAGGTAAGGTAATAATTGATTCTTCGTAGTAGGAATTAAACTCATTTCTCCCGTCTTTCTCTATCGAACTGTAGTCAAGAATACAAGATGTATTCTGCAATCCTCCTCGTAACCCATTCTGTTGATTTTCGTTTCAAATAGTCGAGTCTCAAGTTCATATGTCTGCTATTGATCGATAGTTTTAAAAACGCTTTACATGTTTTGATCTGATTTTAATATTTTCAACTGTTCCAATCATTATATTGAGGTTGAGGTAAGTCGTCTAAGCTTCAGCGGGTTTCCTTCACGAAGTAGGAAGTTGCAAGAACGTTCACTCCTGTTCCACCTTCTTCAAATCTTCACTCCGATCCTTGCTGAGATCAGACTTCTGTTGCCCGCTTTCGTGTTGCGGCAGTACCATGTAAAATTCGGACGTGTAGTCTATGCCGATGGTCGCATCCTGAAGCTGGCAGGCGAGGAGATGGCCGCCGGCCGTTCTATCCGCTGTGATAAAGTGCAGGTGATACCCCGGCACATTGACCCCCTTGACGGAGTCCGGGCATCGGAAACCCACAATGGTGCCTTGGACATCATGAAATTCAAAGATGGTCTGTTCCTTCACTACCTTGACCAGGGGAGGGTAGGGCTTCTGTTGTTTGGGGACACTGCGAGTTTTTATATAGTTGAACGTGCCGTCGATCTTGACTGCATAAAAGATGCTTTTGTTAGGGATCGCCTCATCAAGATAGCTCTGTAACCCCTCGTAGTCCATTCCATCCTGTGAGGGGAGGGTTTTATCGGCGTCAAAGACCGTTACGACAGCGAAGGGGGTGGTCATAGAATCTGGGACAGGGTAGGCTACCCCATCGGCCTTGATTTGATAAAATCGCCCCTCCAGGCCGATCATCTCCCCATCCAGCGCATCAAAGGTACCGAGCCCAAAGGTACCGTGTCTTTTGAGCTCTCCAAAGGTCATCGATCCTGTGTAGTCTCCATCCAACAGGGCGT
>CAYWLI010000087.1:2917-9911 GCA_964459135.1 uncultured Thermodesulfobacteriota bacterium
CTTTTGAGCTCTCCAAAGGTCATCGATCCTGTGTAGTCTCCATCCAACAGGGCGTTGATCGTTGATATCTGAAAGAGGGTGTCTTGATCTTGTTGGAGAGCTGCACAACCTCCTGTCGAGAGAGTTACTATGAGCAGCAGGAAATAGGTAATAATTTTCATGGGTTATGCTCCTTTTCTTCTTTTTGTTCTTCTTTTACAAGGCCTGGTACCTTTCAGCCTTCAGTATGGTAAGTATACAAGTTGGTTGCTGAAGATCAAGGATATTTTGCTGATCGCTTTTTCGTGGGCTTGGTGAGTCAGGTGTTGCAGTTGACAAATAAGATAAAATATATTACATATTAACTTTATTTTCAGAAAAAGGGTAAGGGATTAGGCATGAAGACCACGCATATGAGGAAAGATGACGTCGACAAAACATGGTTTCTCATCGATGCCGACGGGAAGGTCCTGGGAAGATTGGCCACTGAGATTGCAAAGATCTTGAGGGGCAAAACAAAGGCGATCTTTAGCCCCCACGTGGATACCGGCGATTTCGTCGTCGTGGTAAATGCGGAGAAGGTCAAGTTGACGGGGAACAAGCTCAAAGGAAAGGTATATTACCATCACTCCGGTTACCCAGGGGGCATACGGGCTGTCACCGCCGAAAAGCTGCTGGCCTCAAAACCTGAAGAGCTGCTCAGACGGGCGGTCAAGGGGATGTTGCCGAAGAATAGGTTGGGGAGACGGATCATTAAAAAAATGAAGGTCTATGCCGGGCCTGATCATCCCCATGCGGCGCAGCAACCGGAACAGATTCAAGTATAAATAACTGGTTCGAGGAGCATATGGCAGAGGAACGATATTACGCAACGGGAAAGAGAAAGACGACGGTAGCCCGGGTGTGGCTGCGACCTGGTGAGGGTAAGATCGAAGTAAACAAGAGGACCTTTGATGACTATTTTCCCAGGGAGACCCTGCGAATGACCATCATGCAGCCCTTAGAATTGACTAATACTACTGGCCAGTTCGATGTCCATGTAAATGTCAAGGGTGGAGGGATGTCCGGACAGGCAGGGGCTGTGAGGCACGGAATCTCCAAGGCCCTGTTGTTGTATAATGAAAAATATAGAGATGTGTTGAAAAAAGCCGGCTTTATTACTCGTGATCCGAGGGTCAAGGAAAGAAAGAAGTACGGACGACGGGGAGCCAGGGCTCGGTTTCAATACTCCAAGCGATAGGTTAACGTACCAGGGGAGGTTAGCCTCCCCTTTTTATTTGTTTCTCGTATGTTTCTTAGGGGGCAGTACGGATATGAGAGTACAGATATGGGAGCAACTATGAAAGTAGGGATCATTGGTGCCAGCGGTTATACCGGCCAGGAGCTCGTGAGGATCTTGGCGGGTCATCCGAAGGTCGAGATCACCGTTGCAACCTCCGAGCGCTTTGCGGGTTCGGCCATCGACGAGATATTCCCTTCCTTGAAGGGCGTTATCGATCTGCGCCTCAGTAAGTTGTCAGTGCAGCAGGTAGTCCGTGAGTCGGATATTATCTTTACGGCATTGCCCCATGGGGAGTCGATGGAGGTAGTCGCGGCATGCATGAAGGGAGGGAAAAGGGTTGTAGACCTCAGCGCTGATTTCAGGCTGAAGAACAAAGACCTCTATGAACGGTGGTACGGCACGCATACCTGTCCGGATCTTTTATCGGAAGCGATCTATGGCCTCCCTGAGATATACCGAGCTGAGGTAAAAAAAGCACAGTTGGTGGCCAACCCCGGGTGTTATCCGACCGGTGCCATCCTCGCGCTGGCCCCTCTTGTGGAAGCAGCAATGGTTGCTCCTTTAGGCATAGTCGTCGATGCCAAGTCAGGGGTGAGCGGGGCGGGTCGGAATCCATCCATGACAAATCTCTTTTGTGAAGTTGCCGAGGGGTTGAAGGCCTATGCAGTGGCTCAACACCGACATGCCCCGGAGATGGAGCAGGAGCTCAGCGCGCGTGCAGGGGAACACATCCATATCCTGTTTGTCCCCCACCTTATCCCGATCAATAGGGGTATCTTGTCCACCTGCTATGTCCGCGTTGTGGGAGAGACCTCGACGGAGCAAGCATATGCGGTGTATCAGGGGCGCTATGAAGATGAGCCCTTTATACGCCTCTGCCCTTCAGGGACCTTCCCCTCCACCGCGGCGGTGCGAGGCTCGAATTATTGTGACCTGGGTGTGCTACATGATGATCGCTCAGGGCAGCTTATCGTTATCACTGCCATCGATAATCTGATAAAGGGTGCCTCCGGGCAGGCCGTCCAAAACATGAATATCATGTGCGGTTTCCCGGAGACCATGGGTTTAGAGCAGATCCCCCTCGCCCCATAAGGGCTTCCCTCTCACTTCCCGTTTCCCTCTGAGGTCTCCGGCAGGAGGGGTTTTATCTTAATCAGTGCCCCCACTGGTGGGGTGCTGAAATCATCCATACCGTTAAATTGTTTGATGTCATCGGCATGTTTTGTCGTCCCGTAAAATCTGCGTGAAATGGCGGGAAAGGTATCTCCCTTCTTTACTTTATATATCTGCAGACTGTATAAGGGTACCTTCGCTACTTCCTTGGAGGAGAGGGAACGAAAGCTGAAGATGACCGAGTTGAATGTTTCTCTCACCCTGCCGAATTCCTGCAGGCGCGCGATGTTTGCCATGATAAATCCCATCTTCCCCCTGGTCAAATAGGCAATGCGCAGCCCCAACAAGACACCGTCCTGTGATCGCGCCTGGTAGTCGGCTCGATAGGCTTTTGTGCCGTCAACAGTAATCCACGCGACACCTGCTGGTTGCAGGCCTGAATTCCTTTCCACGGTGGCGGCCAGTTGGTCGGGGCTCGTTTCCTCCTTCAATTCCAGGGGTATGACCTGTGAAAGATATCTCTGGGAGGGGTCTTGGGCCAGGAGTGACCCTGCTGTTTCTCCTCTCTGGATCTTCCACCCCTGCGGCATCTGGACCTGATATCGGAAGTATCTGTTTTTATAGTAATTCCCATAAATTACACCATCTCGTTCTCCAGGACCAAAGACGAGGCCGTCAAGATGAGAGATATACTGGTTCTGAGCTATGGTGAGGTCTGCGGTTTTACCCCCCGTTAATTCCTGGGCGTGAATCGTGGTTTGTTCCACTCGATTGGGGGTCGGGGGGTGGGAGGCAAATAACTGTTCGATGGCTTTGGGACTGCGCTCCTCCAGACTTTCCAATATACTGAAGAACTTCGGCATCTCCAAGGGGTTGTAGCTGGCCTGGTACATATACAAGGCCCCCAGCTCATCCGCCTGGCGTTCATTCTTTCTGCTGTACCCCTGCAGGATGGCGTTCAGGAGCAGATTGGTGCCCAGTGCTAGCCCTTGCGATTCAGTAGCCACCGCTACACCGACGAGGATAAGCTGGGCACCGATGGCCTTTTGATATTTCTTCACCCCATGCCGAGCGGCTATGTGGCCGGTTTCATGACCCAAGACACTCGCGAGTTGCGCCTCATTGTTGAGATAGGCCAACAGTCCCCGTGTGATATACACATATCCTCCCGGTAAGGCAAAGGCGTTGAGTACGGCGGAATCCACCACCGTATAGTGATGCGGCAGATCTTTTCTATGGCAGACCTGTGCAATCTGTTGCCCAACGTGATCGATATATCTCTGAATGGACTGGTCGTCATAGGTTCCAAACTGTACCAGAACGGCTTCGTTCCCTTGTTTTCCCATTGCTATCTCATCTTGATCGCTGAAGAGCATGATCTCCCGCTTTTCAGTGACCGGGTTGACGGCACAGCTGCTCATGATAAAAGTAAGGATTATGATGAGAATGCCGATCCTTTTCGAGACGGACATGGCTTTTTCCCTCCTGTTAGCTGTTTTAGCTGATGCGACTTGTCTGCGCACTTTTTTCCATATTCTATTTTGTATCATAAAATATGCTATGATGTCTATTATTTCTTGATGAGAGCTGCGGGCTTGCTCTTTACAAATCGGTTGACATATCCCTCAATTCTGCTATTTTTTACTCTCACCCCCTGAAGGACACTTTGGGAGAAATTGTATGAGGATAAAGGTGTTAGGGTGTTATGGCACTGAATTTCTTCGATTTAAGAGCTCTGGCTTCTTAATAGACAGGTCTGTGATGTTGGATGCGGGTTCTATCTGTTCTACCTTAACCTTAGATGAGCAGCGGGAGATTCAAGAGATATTGATCACTCATTCCCATCTCGATCATATAAAAGATATTTTTTTTCTGCTTAATAATCTCTTTGAGGAGAAAAGGCAGCCGATAACGGTATACAGTACGGCGGAAATATTGCAGTTGCTTAAACAGCACTTCATCAATGGGATTATATGCCCTGATTTCACTTCCATTCCCCAAGGAGATGATCATGTCCTTGGCTTTGAGACGATCAAGGAGGGCGAATTCTATCCCCTGTCTCAGGGGCTCAGCATCAGGGCTGAGAAGGTCGACCATAACATAGCGGCGGTAGGGTATATCATCAGGTGTGATCACGGTCACATCGTCTATACAGGAGATACAGGTCCGACAGAACATATATGGAACGTTTGTAATTCATTGGAAAATCTGTTGGCCCTCTTTATCGAATGTTCTTTCCCCAATGAGCAGCAAGAGTTGGCGTCTCTCTCCGGTCATCTCACCCCTCAGACCATGGCTCAAGAGCTTAAAAAACTGCAGGAGCGGGATTGTCCGGTCTTTGTATTTCACATGAAGCCCCAATACCTGAAAACCATCGAGGCGGATATCAAAGCTTTGGGTGACGAGCGGATCTCTATCCTCGCCCAGGGCGAAGAAATTGATCTCTGAAGGAGCACTCAATGGCGTGGTTTAAGAAAAAAGAGACTCCTCCAGGGGAAAAGAAGGCGATGGATGCCTTATGGTCAAAATGCAATGCCTGTCAGGAGATCATCTATAAAAAAGAGCTTGAGCGCAACCTCCATGTATGCCCCAAGTGTAGTTATCACTTCCCCATCCAATCACACAACAGGATTGCCATCGTTGCGGACGACGGAAGCTTCAAGGAATTGGACCGAGAGCTGGCCCCGGTGGACCCTATTTCTTTTCGTGACCTGAAGCGGTATTCGGACAGATTGCATGAAGCACAGCACAAGACGGGCTTAAAGGATGCCTTCACTACGGGAAGGTGTGACATCGATGGTGCCCCGGTGATGATCGGGGTCTTTGATTTCAGTTTTTTAGGGGGGAGTTTGGGATCGGTTGTGGGGGAGAAGATCGCTCGGATGATTGAGAAGGCCATGGATGAAAAAATAGGGGCGATTATTTTCACCTCCTCAGGTGGGGCGAGGATGCAAGAAGGGATCCTTTCCCTCATGCAGATGGCCAAGACCAGTGCAGCCTTATCCCTCCTGCGGAAGGAGCGGTTGCCCTATATCTCGGTCCTGACAGACCCCACGCTTGGTGGTGTTACGGCCAGCTTTGGCATGTTGGGCGACATCATTATGGCCGAACCACGGGCAATGATAGGTTTTGCTGGTCCCCGTGTCATCAAAGAGACGATAAAGGCTGATCTCCCACCTGGATTCCAAAGAGCGGAATACCTCCTCCAGCATGGGATGATAGATCTCATCGTCGAGCGGAAAAGATTAAAGAAGACATTGGGGAATTTGTTGAATCTCTTGTATCACTGAGGTCGTTCTGTTTTATCCCCTTTTTATGAATCATCACGAGACGTTGGCATACCTGTATGGCCTGGAGAGATTTGGGATGGTCTTTGGCCTGGAGAACATCTCCCGCCTCTTACAGGTCCTCGAGGATCCCCACCGTGCATTGCACATGATCCATGTTGGTGGAACGAATGGTAAAGGTTCAGTGAGTGCCATGATGGCCTCTATTTTACAGGAGGAGGGATACCGGGTCGGTCTATATACGTCCCCCCATTTGGTGTCATTCACTGAGAGGATTCAGATAAACGGCACTGAGATTGCCTGGGATGAGGTGGTGAGGCTGACAAACTTCCTGCGCAGCAGGGTTGAAGCAGAAGATATTCCCCAACAGTTTACCTTCTTTGACTTCACCACCGCTCTTGCCCTGTATTATTTTGCTCACCAGGAGGTGGACGTGACCATATTGGAAGTAGGACTGGGAGGGAGATTGGACTCCACTAATGTCATACATCCCCTCATTACCGTCATCACTAATGTTGCCAAGGATCATTTTCAAATTCTCGGCGAGAGGATTGAGGATATAGCACATGAAAAGGCGGGGATCGTGAAGCACGGTGTTCCGCTCATGAGTGGTGCCACCCAACCTGAAGTTATACAGATCTTGGAGGAAACGTGCAAGGAGAAAGAGGCCCCCTTGCGTCTGGCGGGAAGAGATTTCAAGGGGGAGAAGATTGCCACGGGGACCTTTAACTTCCATGGTCGTCAATGGGACTTAGCGGATATCAGATTAGGGGTAGCAGGCCCATTCCAGATCGAGAACGCTACCGTGGCGCTGGGGGCCCTGGAGGCGTTGGAGGAGAGGGGATATAGGGTAGGGGAGGAATCGATTTATCAGGGGTTAGCCGCGGTTCGATGGCCCGGGAGATTGGAGCTTATTCAAGAGTCACCTCAAATCCTTCTCGATGGTGCCCACAACCCTGCCGCAGCCGGATCATTGAAAAAGGCCCTGCAGGAAGAGTTTGACTATCACCATCTTTATATGGTAATGGGAATTATGCAGGATAAGGAGGTAGCAGCTATAGTGGCAGAATTGGCCCCTTTAGCAGAGGTACTGATAGCTGCGAGCCCGAGCAATCCCCGTGCGATGCGTGCCCAGCGGCTCGCTGAAATTGCTCAGGATTATTGCAGCGCGGTCACGGTGATCGAGGATCTGGGTGAGGCTGTAGCGTATGCGCAAAAGGTGGCTCAGGAGGATGATCTCATCCTGGTTACCGGATCCTTGTTTACGGTGGGGGAAGCGAGAGATTACATCGTGAGTAAAGGGCAGGGATAATGAAATCTTTCCATCATCCAT
>CAYWLI010000088.1:0-9748 GCA_964459135.1 uncultured Thermodesulfobacteriota bacterium
TTAGAAATACCATCGAAGTCAAAAATATGGCATCCAATATGCAAAAAACATCGACGTTTGGCTTAAAAGATTGCTTACAAGGTAAATTGTTGAGGGTTAAATGTAAAAAGAAGGTATGATCCTCAATAAGGAGGATAAGAAAATGAAACAACTAACAGTAGCACTCGTTGTTTTAATTGCCGTGGCCTTCATCCCTTGCATAGCCTCTGCCCAAAGTGCAGAGGATTATTTAAAAGATGGAATAGCAAGTCTTGACATGGTTGAGGATGCCTTATTCTCGTACGACAAAGAAGCAGCTTATTTTTGGCTTGGGGATGCATTGCATTGTTTCAATAGGGCCATAGAGCTAAACCCGGAATACGCAGCGGCTTATTATTGGAGAGCGGAGTGTTTTATATGGCTTGAGGACTACCAAAAAGAAGCACGAAATGACTATATAACCGCTGCCAGATTAGGTTTTAAACCGGCTCAGGATTACCTCAAGGGGAAAGGGATCCAATGGTGAGATAAAACTTAGCAATCCATTGTCTTCAAGCTGACAAGAAGGAACACTTTACCCACCTTTCTGAGTACGGAGAATTAATAGTATCTCCTCGAAATGCCCTAGGCCAATTGTACGATAGCATAGCAGAGATACTGCTTGATATGAAAAGGCTGCGATTGGTTCAGAAGCTGAAAAAATCATTTCTCTGTGAGTCCCTTGACAACAAGCACGTATAGTTATTACTATACGCATCACCCATGCCTACCAAAGAACTCCACATTCTGTAAGGACTTAAGGGCAAACTCAATTGTCAAACAATACTCAGCCCAGTAATAGAAGGATGCTCTTTGTAGAGTAGAAAATAGGCTTCTCCCTATTTTCTAAATCAATGAGGGCAGAGAAAACATACTAACTCAATGGAACACAAAAGAATGCATATACTGGGCGATATGCCCGTCAATAAAGCCATATTCAAACTGGCCATACCAACCATGCTGGGTATGATGGTTATGATCTTCTATAACCTGACTGATACCTTTTTTATTGGCAAGCTGAATGACCCTGACCAGGTAGCTGCCATTGCGATCGCCATGCCCATCTTCATGACCTTTATAGCCTTTGGTGGCTTATTCGGCAACGGCGGCGCCTCATATCTTTCAAGACTACTGGGCAAAAAAGATTACGATAATGCAAGCAGGACCGCATCAACCGCCTTTTTTACCTGTGGTATCTTTGCGATCGTAATAACATTCGTGGGTATTGTTTTATTGCCCGGTGTTCTCCGGATTGCAGGTTCGAGCGAAAACACGTTCAGCTACGCATATTCCTACACCGCAATCATCATCTGGGGCAATATCCTGATCATGCTCAACTTTGCCATGGGCCAGCTTCTGAGGGCCGAGGGGGCTGCAAAAGAGGCCATGATCGGCATGTTTATCGGCACCGGGATAAACATTGTCCTTGATCCCCTGTTTATTCTGGCCCTCCATATGGGGGTTACGGGGGCCGCCGTTGCTACACTCATTGGTAATGCCGTCGGTCTTGTATACTACATCATGTTCCATGTTCATAAAAAATCTTTTATAGCGATATCGATAAAACGCTTTTCGCTGAACTGGAAGATACACTCTGAAATCTTGAAGGTAGGTATCCCTTCATCACTCAACCAAATTCTCATGAGCGCATCCTTCGCGTTCATTAACAGCATAGCGGTTACCTACGGAGACATCGTTGTTGCAGCCATGGGTATCGATATGAGGATTACGTCAATACCCATTATGCTCCTCATTGGTACGGCCATAGGCATTCAACCGCTCATCGGATACAGTTACGGTGCCCGAAACGCCAAGAGGCTGAAAGATACCCTGCGAGGGGGTATTATATTAGGAACCTGTATAGCGTTGTTCTTTGCGATAATCTTTATTATATTCCCAAAACAGTTGATCATGGCCTTTATCAACAACGCGGAGGTAATTGATATCGGGGCAAAGATAATGTTCGCCCTTGCTGTGGGCTTACCCTTTATAGGAACCCAGATGGTCTTTATGATTGCTCTCCAGGCCATGGGAAAAGGAGGGCCCTCACTCATAATCTCTCTTTCACGTCAGGGCCTGATATTTATTCCGGCCATCTTGATCCTGAACCATCTTTTCGGATTCGGTGGCTTCATATACGCCCAATCCGCAACGGACTTTTTCACCGTCATACTTTCTCTGGTGCTTTTCATGATCATACTGCGAGCTGAAAAAGAGGCTCCGGCAGTTAATCAGGGTGGAGTAAGAGAAGTAAAGGGGAGCTTGCAGGACCAGACCTCACCATTAGATCATTAGGAATGCGCTGATGGATGGGGGCTGAGCTTCTTGCTGTTCCCCGCAATCCATGGGAAAAATCAAAAAGAAAGTGGCATATTCCTCCTAAATAAACTGCATTAGATTTCCAAAGCCAAACCAACAATACCAGCCTTGATCGATGCAAAAAAATGCTTACTTTATTTACACAGTGAGGTAGGTGGGTTAAAAAAATTTTAATAGACAACAAAAGGAGAAACCATGAAAAGGAACTTATTGTTATTCGTTGTAATCTGCATCGTTATGGCCTTAGGTGCTCATGTCTACGCAGAGGAGCTTTTCGGAGCAAAGGGGGCGCAACAATCGTCTGATCCCACGCTTGAGCAGATGCTGACGTATGCCATCCAGGACGAATACCTGGCCCGTGCTGAATATAGATTCATTATTAATGAGTATGGGTCTGTACGTCCTTTTTCTAACATCATACAGGCAGAAGAACAGCATATTAACATGCTCGTCCCTCTGTTCACCACGTACGGGTTTGCCGTACCCGAAGATAATGCGGAGGAGCATATCGTTGTGCCCAAAGACCTGAAAGAGGCTTTGGAAACGGGGGTGCAGGCTGAGATTGACAACATTGGTATGTATGAAACATTCTTAAACAAATCACTTCCTGAAGATGTTCGAGATGTTTTTGAGAGGTTGAAGAATGCATCTGGCAATCATCTACAAGCATTTAGAAACGCCCTGAGCAGATATTAAGGAACAGTGTAAAGTTCTCTCCCGAATATCCCAGTCCGTTATGCTTATTGCTTGCTGGTGGTTTGTAAAAAGAAAAAGCTCACGTCCTCGCTGCAGGGAACGAGAACGTGAGCATCTGTTGATTACAGTTTCAAGACATTGATGGCGCTGGGACCTTTGGGACCGTGCTCGATATCAAAGCTGACCTTCTCCCCCTCGATAAGGGAGTTAAAGCCGAAACTGCCGTTCTTGATGGAGGAGTTGTGGACGAATATGTCCGTGCCCTCTTCGACGGTGATAAAACCGTACCCTTTGGCATCGTTGAACCACTTTACCGTTCCATGAGCCACGTCGCAGACCTCCTTTCCCAAGATTAAAGTCCCAGACCGCCTCGTCTAAAAAAGGCCACAAAGCTCAAAGTCTTTGTGGCCTTTTTGGTTACTCGGATACAAAAACTTCTGTGACTTTGGACAGAATAATAATACCTCAACCATAAGAAGTCAAGGACTATCATTGAGAGGAGGTGAAGGAACGGTCTCGCTTGACCCATGCAATTCGTTCCTGTGCGGCATTGCACATCTCCTCTGGCATATGATAAGAGATCTGTGATAATCTAACAGAGGATTCTTTAATGCGGAGGAAGCGTGTGGACAGGTCATGGCCGCCATCAAGTCAACAGTATAGGGGGCCCCTTTCGTGTTGCATCGATCAAGAGATGTTGAAATCACACATGCACAGTAATGGAGGGTTCTGATGGGTTCAAAAACGACCATTAAAAAGGCCGCCTGTTTTTTCTGCCATAACAATTGCGGTATCCTCGTGCATGTCCGGGACGGCACGGTAGTGAAGGTAGCACCGAACCCCGATCATCCCGCCAGCCGTGGCTTTATGTGCCAGAGGGCCGTCAATGCAATCAAATGGCTCTATCATCCGGATCAATTGCACCATGCCCTGAAACGCACCGGTGCGCGGGGGGAAGGAAAATGGCAGCAGATACCGTGGGAACAGGCCCTGGATGAAATAGCGGAAAAACTCTCCTCCCTCAAGGATCAATACGGGCCCGAGACCGTGATCGCAGCGGAAGGCACCTATCGAAGCGACCACTTCTGGGCCCGATCCAGGTTTCTCAACCTCTTCGGCAATCCGCAGAATCTCATCTGCCCGGGCATGATCTGCTTCTGCAATGATTACACTATCGAGATGGCCACGCTGGGCTCCCAGGTGCTTGATCACATAGGAAAGACAGGGTGCGTGGTCCTCTGGGGAGCAAACCTCAAGGAGGCCCGTTTGACCAGGTGGCGGATATTGAAGTGGAGGCTGGACAACAAAGCGACCAAGGGAGACATAAAAGTCATCGTTGTCGATCCTTTGGTCAGCGACTCTGCGGAATATGCCGATATGTGCCTCCAGTTGAGACCGGGGACGGACGCGGCCTTGGCCCTTGGGTGGATACATGTCATCATCGACGAGGGACTCTACGATAAGGAATTCGTGGAACAATGGACCTACGGGTTTGATAAACTGGCCGAACGGGTCAAGGAATATACCCCTCAGAGGGTAGCCGAGATCACCGGGCTTCGTCCCGAAGAGATTGTCCAATCAGCCAGGCTCTATGCCACCAGCCGGTCCGCGTGCATAGACCGGGGGGTTGCCGCCGATCAGCTGGGCCTCAATGCAGGGCGTGTGGAGCAGGCGAGGGTCATCCTCGGGGCCATCACAGGCAATATCGATGTGCCGGGAGGGGATTTGATGAGCGGTTTCCCGGTGGAAATCGACGGCAAGAGACTCAAGAGCGATTCAGAGTTTGAGCTGGCCCACATGTGCTCGAAGGAAACCAGAGCAAAACATATCGGTGGCGATCGGTTCAAGGTGATGTCATGGGCTTCCTGGGAGCTCGTGGCGCCCCATTATGAAAAACAGCGGGGCGTACCCTGTCCCAACCTCCATTACCTGCAGGCGCCGACCCCCCTGGCGATGCGGCAGATCATAACGGGAAAACCCTATCCCCTCACGGCCATGATCACGGCAGCCAGCAACCCGGTGATGTGGGCGCCGAACACCCCCCTCGTGGTGGAAGCCCTCACCCATCCCAATCTCGAGCTCCATGTGGTCCTGGAGTACTGGATGACCCCCACGGCCCAGTTGGCAGATTATGTGCTGCCGGCTGCGAGCTGGCTGGAAAGACCCCTCTGCTCTACGGTTGAGGACTGGACCAACCTGGCCTTTGCCGGAGAACGGGCCATCGAACCCTTAGGTGACCGTCATGAGGACTACCAATTCTGGCGAGCCCTGGGGATCAGGCTCGGCCAAGAAGAATACTGGCCGTGGAAGGACCTCGAGGAGGTCGTCAAAGAGCGCATTTCGCGTCTGGGGATCACTTATGAGGAATTTGTCGATCGAGGGTTGTTGCTGCCTCCGCGGCAAGAATTTAAGAAATACGAAAGGGTCGGGTTTGCTACCCCTACCGGCAAGATCGAGCTCTACTCCACCGTATTCGAAAAGCTGGGATACGACCCCCTCCCCTATTACGAGGAGCCGCCGGAAAGCCCCGTCAGGACGCCTGAGCTTCTCGATGAGTATCCCCTTATCCTCAACACGGGAGGGCGATTTATGCCCCAGTTCCATTCGGAACACCGGCAATTGGGCATAGGGTTACGAGAGATGCACCCTGATCCCCTCACGACCATACATCCTGCAACAGCAGGGAAACTGGGCATTAAGGAGGGAGATTGGGTGTTCATCGAAACACCACGGGGGCGGCGAATCAAGCAAAAGGCAAAGATAACGGATCGCATCCTGCCCAACGTCGTCAACGCGGAGGCCAGTTGGTGGTTCCCGGAAAAGCCCGGGGAGCTGCCGTCCCTCTTCGGCGCCTTCGAATCCAACGTGAACATGCTGACAATTGACGACCCCGATGCCCTGGACCCCTTAACTGGCGGCTGGTGCAACCGGGCAATGCTCTGCAAGGTGTATAAGGCGGAAGAGTGATCCCGGAATCAAACGCTCGGTATGTATATGATTAATCTGTTTAAATATATGAAGAAGTGAGTTTGGTGGTTTAAAAAAAGATACCGCCGAATCTCCTTATTGTTAGATATGGGGAGATTCGGCGGCAGTTACAACTAATTACCGTTTCACAACGTTGATGGCACTGGGACCTTTGGGACCGTCTTCGACATCAAAGCTGACCTTTTCACCCTCGGCAAGCGACTTAAACCCAAACTCACCCTGGATAGCAGAATGATGGACAAAGACATCCTTGTCGTCGTCTTCGACGGTGATAAAACCGTAACCTTTGGAATCATTGAACCACTTCACTGTTCCTGTCGGCATATCCGACACCTCCTTTCTCAAGATTAAAGTCCCAGAATCACCTCTCATAAAAAAGGGACCACAAAGCTTAAAAGTCTTTGTGGCCCCCTTGTGTTTATTTGGTTACAAAAACTTCTGTGACTTCGGGCAAACAATAACAACTCTACTCTCAGAAGTCAAGAACTATTTTTGCAGAGGTATATATGGGTGGCGTGCATGCCGTTATCGGTATCGGGTACAGCCGAAATTGCGACCAAGGTCACACCAGAAACAGTCTCCGTCTTCGTATTGCGGAACCTGGAGCTGTGACTCGCATTTTCCACAGAACCGTTCTTCTCCAGGCTTCCAGGGCCCGTCGCAGGGTGGTATTGACATGGGACAGACCAGTATGCAGGCCCGACAGAGCAGACAAAAATCGGGTCGGACATCAAATGGAAATTCAACATGGCGATCTTTGCCGCGTCCTACGAACCCGATGGCATGTGCTCGATACAGCTCCGCGCAGGTGCGGACACACCGGCCGCACAGCACGCAGTCATTATTCCGAAAAGGATAGCGGGGCTCTTTGACGCCGCAGCGAAGGGCTATGTCCTGGATGGCGCGCGAGTTGGGCGCTTCGGTGAGCAGCAATTCCGCCACGTTCCTGCGCAGCTTCCTGACTCTGTCCGAATTTGCACGGATCACCATCCCTTCCTCCACGAGTAACGTGCAGGAGGCGGTTATTGCAGACTGCCCGTTTTTTACATGCTCGACGATGCACAGACGACAGGCTCCGATATCGGAAAGATCAGGTGTATGGCAGAGGTGAGGTATGCAGATACCGTACTGTACCGCGGCATCGAGCACGCTTGTCCCCTTCGGCGCGCGGACCTTCGCCCCGTCGATAGTCAATGTCACGTACTGTAGCATGGCACCCCCCCAGAGTGAACCGTGATGGCCTCGAATGCACACCCGTCCCAACAGATTCCGCATTTCTTGCATACCAGCGGGTCAATGACGTGTGGCTCCTTCTTTGCACCGCTGATTGCCCCATACGGGCATGCGCGCATGCAGACGCCGCACCCCGTGCACCGCTCCTCGTCGATCACGTACTCAATCAATTCGCGGCAGACGCCCGCGGGGCAGCGTTTTTCCGTGATGTGCATCATATACTCTTCTCGGAAGTACCGGAGGGTGGAGATCACCGGGTTCGGCGCGGTCTTGCCGAGGGCGCAGAGAGAGGTCTCTTGGACCGTCTCCGCCAGCTCTTCCAACAAAGGGATCTGTTCGGGCCTGCCGCGCCCTTCGGAGATGTCCGTGACGATTTCAAGCATGCGGTCTATGCCGATCCGGCACGGCACGCACTTGCCGCACGACTCGTCAAGCAGAAACGCCAGAAAATATTTGGCGACATCCACCATACACGTCTTCTCGTCCATCACGACCATGCCCCCCGAGCCCACCATGGAACCGGCCTCCTTCAAGGTCTCGAAGTCCACGGAGAGATCGAAAAGGTCCGCCGGCAGGCATCCTCCGGAGGGGCCGCCCGTCTGAACGGCCTTGATGCCCCTGCCGTTGGCCGCTCCCCCGCCTATGTCAAAAATGATCTTCCGGAGGGGGGTACCCATGGCCACTTCGACAAGGCCGGTATTCCTCACCTGGCCCGTGAGTGCGAATATCTTGGTACCTTTGCTGTCTTTGGTACCTTTGGCGGCAAACCATGCGGCACCATTGTTGATGATGGACGGTACGTTGGCCCACGTCTCCACGTTATTGAGGGTGGTCGGCCTGTGCCAAAGTCCGTCCTCGACGGTATGGACGTCCTTGGGCCTCGGTTCGCCGACCTTCCCTTCTATGGAAGCCATGAGGGCGGTGGACTCCCCGCAGATGAAGGCACCGCCGCCGCGGGCTACATCCACGTCGAAATTGAACCCCGACCCGAGGATGTTTTCACCCAGAAGGCCGTACTCCCTGGCCTGCGTGATGGCCTTTCGGGTATGATCGACTGCCAGCGGGTATTCCTTGCGGACATACACATACCCTTGTTCTGCGCCGACTGCCCAGGACCCAATGGCCATTCCCTCGAGGACCGCGTGGGGGTTCCCCTCCAGAACGCTGCGATCCATGTACGCGCCGGGGTCCCCCTCATCGGCATTGCAGATGACATATTTCTCATCACCCGGCGCGGTCCGGCAATCGGCCCATTTCCTCCCCGTCGGGAAGCCGCCTCCGCCGCGCCCCCGTAAGCCGGAGGCGCTCACCTCGGCGATAACGGTCTCAGGATCGTGCTCGGTGAAAACCTTTGCCAGCGCGGAATAGCCGCCTATGGCAAAATAATCTTCGATCGCGCAGGGGTCGATCTGCCTATTTTGGGACAGGAGCACCCGGTCTTGGGCGCGGTAAAACGAGATTTCCGCCTCGGTCTGTACCTTCTTTCCCGTGGCGGGATCCGTGTAGAGCAGACGGTCTATAACCTCGTCTCCCCGGACGCTCCGGGAGACGATCTCCCCGACGTCCTCCGGCTCAATGTGGCAATAGAATACGTTGCTCGGATCGATGACCATGATCGGACCCTGCTCGCAGAAGCCCTGGCAGCCGGTGACGCGGAGCGTAACGCGGTCACTCAATCCCTGGCGCACCAGTTCGGCACGTATCTCATCAATCACCGCCCCGGACCTGTTTGCCTGGCAGCCGGTCCCCCCGCATACGGTAAGGATCGTCCCCCCATTCGCACGATCGGCGCGAAGCCGCTCGTGCAGTACCATAAGCTCACCGATGGCATTAAGCCTCGGCATCGGCCTCTCCTCCTTTGCCGCTATTCCCGCTTCGGGATCCCGTAATCCTTATCTCTATATTGAAGAGCGGGAGCGGCATCTCCCGCTTGCGGGACTTCATCCTTGAGGACTGCATCAATTACCGAACTGAGTTTGGCTGATGTCATGTGATGGTGGTACACGCCGTTCAGGACGGCAACCGGCCCAATGGCACAGGCCCCGAGGCAGTTGACACGCTCCAGGGTAAACAAGCCGTCCTTCGTCGTGCCGCCATTGTTCATCCCCAGCTGGGAGCTGGCCTGGTCGAGCAGGACATGGGAGCCTCTCACATGGCAGGCCGTCCCCGTGCAGAGCGTGATAACGTGTTTCCCGCGAGGCTCCAGCGACAAGGCCTTGTAGAAGATGGCCGCACGGTATACCTCGATGAGCGGCACCCCCAGATAGTGGGAAACGGCCGTCGCCGCTTCCTTGGAAATATAACCGTGGGCCTCCTGGATATCCTGCAGGACCTCTATGAGCTGATGAGGCTGGCTCTTCCGTTCCCCAACGATTTGCTCGACTGATGCATGAGACATCTTCCACCTCCCCATCAGAAATGTTGTATTGACAGACCGAATTTAAACAGTATAATAATGCGATGTAAATCAGGATTAATTACACAAATAATGCCT
>CAYWLI010000089.1:0-9696 GCA_964459135.1 uncultured Thermodesulfobacteriota bacterium
TCGTGATCCTCACAAGCATCGAATACGACCATGCCGATATTTACCAAGATGTGGAGGCGGTAAAGAGCGCCTTTCGCCAGCTCCTCGCCATCATCCCGAAAAAAGGAACCCTCATAGCCAATACTGATGACGTAATTGTCAACGATCTGGTCTCTGCCGTTCCGTGCCGAGTTGAGACCTTCGGGGCTGAGGGTCTTTGGTCCCCCACAGGGGTGCGAGCGAGCTCCGAGGGGACGGTATTTTGCCTTCAGCGGGGAGGTGAGGATATGGAGGAGTTCACCATCCCCCTTTGGGGCGTGCATAATGTGAGCAATGCCGTAGGGGCTGTGATAGCTGCCAGCCTGATCGGGCTTACTATCCCTCAGATAAAAGAGGGGCTGCGTACCTTTCAGGGGGTCAGGCGCCGGATGGAGGTGCTCGGGGAGGCACGAGGCATCACGGTGATCGATGACTTTGCCCATCACCCTACCGCCATCAGGGAGACCCTGAGGGGGGTGCGGTCCCGCTTCCCAAAGGGGCGCCTCTGGGCTATTTTCGAGCCCCGGAGCCAGACCATGCGCAGGAATATCCTCCAAGGGGAACTCACCACAGCCCTGCAAGAGGCCGATCACGTGGTGATTGGGAGGATTTTTTCATCCCCCTCACAAGGGGAGGCATTGGACCCCTCCAGGGTTGCTCAGGAGATCAGGCGGGCTAAAGGGGATGGTGCTGCCCGCTACCTGGAAGACGCGGAGGAGATCGTCGCTCATTGCGTTGAAGAAACAGCATCAGGTGATGTCATCGTAGTGATGAGCAGCGGCCATTTCGCAGGCCTGCCAGAGCGGATATTCACGGCCCTGAGAGATCACTCGTAAGTGTGTGCACTGACTCCACTCGAAGAGGAGGATGAAATATGGCTAATAAAAAGAAGGCGATTGAGAATACAGCTTTTAAGGATCGAAAGACAGGACTTGTCATATTCGGAATCATCCATATTATCATCGGCGCCTTTTGCGTGCTCTTTATGCTTTTCACGATTGTTGGAGCGATTGCGGTAACGGCCCTTGGTGCAGGCGCTTTTTCAACCATGAACATCGATCAGATGATCCTTGCTATTCTCCTCTATCTTCTTCTAGCCGTGTGGTTCGTCTGGATGGGCATCGGTTCTATCCTCGCGCGAAAATGGGCCAGGGCTTTAATTTTGATTACCTCATGGCTCTGGCTCATCTCTGGGATAGGAGGATTCGTATTTATCCTATTATTCATACCTGATTTATACGGCTCCATGGCCATGCGCGGAGCAATGCCTCAAGAGATGGTCGTCATCGTACAGTCAATGGTGACCGCGTTTATGGCATTCATTTTGATAGTTATACCGGGTGCCTTCGTCCTTTTTTACAGCAGCAGGCATGTAAAGGCGACGTGTGAGCAGAGAGATCCCCAGGTGCGCTGGACCGACAAAGCACCTTTATCGGTGATAACTGTAAGCTCTCTACTTGGGGTTGTAGCGATCTCGATGCCCTTTTTGGGGTTTTACCAATGGGCTGTCCCGTTTTTCGGTTTCGTCTTGAGCGGATTGCCAGGCGCAGTAGTAGTGCTCATATACACTGTATTATTTGCGTACGCGGCCTGGGGGACATACAAATTGAGAATGAGGGCGTGGTGGTGCGGGCTTCTCTTGACGATCGCCTCAGCCATATCGATGGGTATTACCTTCTCCCGTGTGAGCCTGTTGGAGTTTTATGAACAGATGAATATGCCCAGGAAGAGTATTGAGATCATGAGCGAATTTGGCTTTTTTCAAGATGCCAACCTATACTTTCCTCTGTTCTGGGGACTAATGATCATTGGTTTCTTGGGATTTCTGATATACACGAAAAGGCACTTTGCGGCTTCTACTTAAATAAAAAAGTGTTTCCATGCAACGATAAGACCCCTACGCAAGGATCTATTTAAACAGGAGATCGATTCTTTAAAACAGGACTTTTTGCAATATTTTGCATTGCTTTGAAATCCTTGCTCGTCCTCAATGCTCCCAAAATAATGGTCAAGGGCTTTTCAGGATCGAGAGCAAGTTCACCCATAAAATCCGGGGCGTGTCTTCTATCCACCTTTATGTAGACCATGTAGCCAGCTAAATAAAAGCGGTAGTAATTAATTTCGCCCCACCTCTCGGGCTGAGGGTTCAGTACTATCAGACCAAGCCGTTCGTCACATTTAGCCATCATGATGGCGAAGGTATCCGGGGCGCCGGGATCGCCCTTCAGAATCATTCTCCTGAGTTGAGGCTCGAATGAGCCCACGTTGACCCGAGAAAAAAAATAGTGGTTTGATACGGCGGCTTTCCAGAGCAATGAAATGAAGAATAGTTTGAGCTTCGCATAGTCGATGGCGGTTTCTACATACGCAATTTTCCGGCCATTTTTAATTACATACTGTTCCTCTATGGGTTTAGCTAAGAGCAGTTTTTGAGCATAGTCATCCCACGGTGAGAAGATGCTTTCACATTGAGCGCAGACTATTCCTGTGTCATAGACTCCAACGGGAGATTTCTTAGCATCAAAGGTCGGCGCAGTCGAAGGGGTATGGGACGGCTGTTCGTCGTCAAAAAGTGGCTTCCAAAGGCTCTTTGGAATAATATGAGCTCTGACGAGCTTTTTATCTTTACCGCACAATTTACAATTCATACGATTAACGCTCTCACTGCAATCTAATGCCGACGTAACTTTTACAAAAGAATCTATCCAGTTTATTAACGTAGCACATTCAATGTACCTGGGCAATCAAAAGGTCTTAGTAACGCGAGGTAATTATTTCAGGCTATTGACTGCCAGGGGAGAAACCGATAGGCTACTGATGAGTAGGGAGCAGTGAAGTGTCAAGAGTGAAGGTCCCGAGAAAAAAGAATGCCCCTGAGGTGCTCCCGGAAGATTTCAGTGGAGTGAAGAAGAAGATTCTGGCTGATCCCATCATTCAGCAGGTGGCGGGGCTTGCCCGTCAAAATAAGGTACCCCTCTACCTAGTGGGGGGGACTATCCGGGACATCCTCTTAGGCAGGAAGATTAGGGATTATGATTTTGTCGTGAAAGTGGTGGACATGCCCTTTCTCGATCAACTGGGGGGCCTCTTGGGGGCCAGCGTGTTCCCCATGGGGAAAGGCAAGGGGGAGCAAATCTATCGGCTGGTTAAGGGGGAGAAGGTCATCGACTTTGCCCTCATGGAGGGTGATGCTATCGAACAGGACCTGATGCGGAGGGACTTCACCATCAACGCTATCGCCTATTCCTTTGCCGAAGGGCGGTTTTTCACCGCACCCCAGGCCGGGGAAGACCTCGAAGCGGGAAGGATCGACCTGGTGGTCTCCCCTCAGGCCCTTGAAGCGGACCCCCTGCGTATGCTCAGGGCTGTCCGCTACCGCTGTACCTTGCCTGGCTTTGTTCTCACCGGCAGGCTCAAAGAGGAGATCAAACGCCATAAAGAGTTGCTCACAGAGGTGGCGCCGGAGCGGATCAGGGCTGAGCTGGATGAGATCATCCTCTCCCCTTCCCCTGCCCAGGGGTTGGGGTTGATGCACGAGCTCGGGCTTCTCACCTGCGTATTCCCGGAGTTAGCCCCGCTGGAAGATCTCCCTCAGGGGCGTTATCACGTCACCGATGCCCTTTCCCATACCATCGAGGTCGCAAGAGAGGTGGATACATTGATGAGAGGGGAACATCCTTTTCCCTTCCAACCATCAAGAGATGATCGCCTCATTGTGGGGTATGCTGCCTTGTTCCACGACCTCGGCAAACCCGCCACCAAGAGCATCGATGCGGAGGGTGAAATCCACTTCTATGGCCACCCCGATCACTCTTCCCTTCTGGCCCAGGGGATCATGAAGCGCCTACGATTCCCCAGCAAGGTGCGGGATGGGGTCATCCCCTTGGTGGAAAACCACATGCGTATCCTCACCCTCGCCCAAGGGGAGCCCACGGATAAGGCCCTGCGCAGGCTCATCCACGCTATGGGTGAAGGGATCAGGTTGTTATTGGTCCTGGGTCTGGCCGAGACCGGGTCTAAGCAAGGGGACGACACAGAGGAGAGAAAACGATTTATGGACCTCTGCGGGCAGATCTGGGATCTATATGAAAAGGAAGACCTCATCGCTCCTGAGCCCCTCCTGATGGGGAGGGACCTGCTGGGTTTGGGGCATTCGCCGGGCCCGCGCCTCGGTGAGATCCTCACAGAGGTGAGGAGGCGACAGATCGCAGGGGAGTTAAAGGATAGGGAGGAGGCACTCCGATTCGTCCAGGAAGCGTATCCCCCCTGATGTTGCGCTGCGTCCAGGGCATTTGACACCCAAGGAGCACATCTTTTATAATGCATCGTTAATACCATCTTGTTGGAGGATGAGCATGGAGGAGAAGATAGCGGTCTACCCCGGTTCCTTTGATCCCATCACCTATGGTCACGTTGATATCATCAAGCGGGCGCTCATGATTTTCGACAAGGTCATCGTGGCTGTGGCCCACAACTTTGACAAGGCGTCCCATTTTACCCCCGAGGAGCGGGTGGAGATGATCAAGGAGGCGCTGAAGGCATACCCCAATGTCAGTGTGGAGAGTTTTGAGGGGCTTTTGATGGATTATATGAAAGGGACCAAGGCCAGCGTGGTATTGCGCGGCCTGCGGGCCACCTCGGACTTCGAGTATGAGTATCATATGGCAGCCATGAACCGCAGCCTCAACGATGAGATTGATACCCTCTTTATGATGACGGGCAAGGACTACTTTTTTGTCAGTTCCCGGACCATCAAGGAGGTGGCCAGCCTGGGGGGGTCGGTGGCGGGGCTGGTGCCGGACAATGTGGCCCTGAAGCTCAAGGAGAAGTTCGCTCAACAGAAGAAAGGGTGACGCTATTAACTGCTCCCCTCCTCACGTGAGATGATCCCCAGAAAAAAGACCAGGCAAATCTCCCTCGGCGGCATCCTTGTCGGTGGTGGGGCCCCCATCGTGGTCCAATCCATGACCACGACCAACCCACTCGATGTGGACGCTACGATGGGGGAGATCAGGAGGATGCAGCGGGCCGGGTGTGAACTCGTCCGGGTGGCAGTGCCTGAGAAGGATTCCACTACGGGTCTGCGAGAGGTCGTGCGCCGGTCCCCCCTCCCCGTCATCGCCGATGTGCATTTCGATCATCACCTCGCCCTGCTGGCCCTGGAGGCAGGGGTCCACGGTCTGAGGATCAATCCGGGGACCATCCATCAGCGGAGTAAATTGAAAGAGATCATCGTGGAGGCCAGGGAGCGGGGGGTGCCGATCAGGATCGGGATCAATGCGGGGTCGCTGGAGGAGCGCATCCTCAAGAGGTTCGGTTCTGCCGTCCCCGAGGCCATGGTGGAGAGCGCCAGAGAGTGCATCACGCTCTGCGAGGATATCGGGCATCAGGCCGTCAAGGTCTCCCTGAAGGCATCGTCAGTCTCCACCACGGTGGCGGCCTATCGCCTTTTCTCCGCACAGTCTGATTATCCCCTCCACCTGGGGGTCACCGAGGCGGGACCCCCCTTTGCCGGGGTCATCAAATCTGCAGTGGGGCTTGGGGTCCTTTTGGCCGAGGGGATAGGGGACACCATCCGGGTCTCCCTGACCGGCGACCCGGTGTTGGAGGTGCGGGCGGCATACGGCATCTTGCGGGCCCTGGGCATCAGGGAGCGGGGGGTCGATATCATCTCATGCCCTACGTGCGGACGGTGCGAGGTGGACCTGATACCCCTCGTGGAAGAGGTTCAGGAGCGGCTGGAGCACATCGAGGCCCCGCTCACCGTGGCCGTCATGGGGTGCGTGGTGAACGGCCCAGGAGAGGCGAGGGAGGCCGATGTGGGGATCGCCGGGGGTAAGGGGGTGGGGCTCCTCTTCAAAAAAGGGGAGGTCGTCGAGAAGGTCAAAGAGGGTGCGTGGGTGCAGCGATTGATGGAAGAGGTGGAACGGATGGTCGGCTAAGCCCCACCCCGGTTCTTTCGGACAGGGGGAAGGGCAAGGGAAGCCTTCTTTTTATCATCGCGGGGTTGGAGGTTCTCTCACAATTTCATAGACATATATCATACCCATCTGGTAACTCGTGACCCAGAGTTGTCTTCCGTCAGGCGTCACGGCCAGTCCCATGGGGTAGGGAACATCCGTCTTGTATATGATATCGAAGCTTCCGGTATCCACAACGACCAACTTCCCCTCATGGTGTGACACCCCGAAGACGTACTTTTCGTCAGGGGAGAGGACGATCGTTCGGGCATATTTGCCGATGAAAACTTCCTTTGTCTTTGTTTTAGCGATCAGGTCAAAGGCGATAATCTTTCCGTATATGTTGTCTGATATATAGAGTGTCCTTTGATCCTTGGACAAAACGATGTGCCTCGGATTCGGTGTAACCGGTATGTCGTCGATGACCTCGAGTGTTGTCAGATCGATGACACTGATAGTCCCTCCCCTCTGGTTTGCAATGTAAGCCTTTAGAGAGTTGGATGAGATGGCGATCCCCCTCGGTATATATTGGATTTTGCCGCCGACCCGGATGTTCTTGATAGTTTGATATGCTTGCACATCAACGATCGAAACTGAACTTGAATGCCAGTTGGCCACAAGGGCATATCGCTCGTCCGGTGTTACTTTGATAACTTTAGGGGTTTTCTCCGTTAGGATCTTTATCGCAGTCTGCTCAGAGGAGTTGCCAGTAATGTAATCCGTTACCTTCAATCGCTCATACGGCAGATTTGGGACAATCGGTCCTTCTGCTGTATCATACACGACTATTGCCCCTGCATTGTGCAACGAGATCCATACAAACCTGCCGTTTCCTGAGAAGTCACACTCGACGGGTTTTTGCGCGTAGGATTTGATCGGTTGAAGTGTTTTATAATCAAATCCCTCCGCAGGTGTTTTTGAAAATTGAGCTTTTTTAATGATTTCGAGGGTAGCGGTGCTGATGAGCCAAAAATCCATCCCCTCAAGGTTCATCACGGCCGCATAACTCCCATCGGGGGAGATTTCCACCGCTTTCGGTGCCCCTGCGCCCTGGAAGGTTTTGAGGTGCTTCAGCTCAATCCCCTGGGCGCTGAGGGGGAGTAGCACTACAAGAATAAGCACAGCCCGCACTATAGTCTTGATCATGACGTTCTCCTCACAAGGTCCTCATAAATGAAGCAGAGCGTATCACAAACCTCCTATCGTTTGCAAAGCGAAATAGTATCAGGACCAGCATCACCTGTTGAGATAGGCGCTATTCCATGGTGGTCATGTAAGCGTTATATCCGTCCTGGGCAAGGCGCGTGGCAAAGCGATAGGCCTCATCTCTGGTCTTGAATGTTCCCAGCCTGACTCGATAATAGGTGTTCTCGGGCGTCTTTAATTCAGTGATGTAGACATCTTTGTATGCTCTCTGCAGCTCTTCCATCAAGCTGATGGCGTTGGATTGGCTTATGAAGGATCCCACTTGGATCGTAAAGGGACCTTCGGGCGAGGGCGTGGAGATAGGCCTTGTGTCTAAGACCTCCACCCTCACCTTGGCCACGCCTTGTTCGACCATCTCCAGGGCCTGTGCGGCGGCATAGGAGAGGTCGATAATCCTTCCCCGTACAAAAGGTCCGCGGTCATTGACGGTTACCTCCACCGATTTGCCGTTGTTCACATGGGTAACTATCACGGAGGTCCCCAGGGGGAGGGTCTTGTGGGCGGCGGTCAACTGGTACATATCGTAAACCTTCCCACTCGCGGTGCGGCGACCATGGAATTTTTCCCCGTACCACGAGGCCAATCCTACCTCTACCCGCTTGATCCGCGGTGGGACCGGCTCTCTTCTGAAAAGGGTGCACCCCCCGGTAAAGCTGAGGATGAGCACGATGACCATTATCTTTTTCATCCGCTACACCACAACCGGACAACTATACGCATAAAGCAATTGTCCCCCTTTCTTGTTGAGGATGAAGTTTCACCGAGATTTCTTGCAAACCGAAGGTCTCTCGGAGCCGCTTCATATTGTGCCTCCCCTGGCCGTAGAATGTGGAGATATCGTGGGGGGAGACGAGGAACGTAGGGGAATTTCTCCCTCCGATGTCTGAACATGCCAGGAGCGAGGCCGCCTGTTCATAGAGGAGGGAGCTCTCCACCAACTGTCTGAAGGCGGGGTGGTAGGGGCCCGCCACAATAATCCCCGGTGTCTCCAGAGACGGGGTAGGTTGTAACCCTACCCTGATTACCGGGATCCGTGCCTGGCGAAACCGCTGGAGGGCCCCCTTGGTGCGTGCTATCGCCTCGTCCAAAGAGAGGGGGTGGTAACGCCCCTGCCGGAACCACCGTTCCAATACTGTCCCCTTTATCACGAGGGTAGGGTAGAGTCGGATAAAGTGGGGTCTCAATTCGATCACCGCTTCGACGGTAGCAGCGAATTTTTGCGCGCTGTCGCCGGGCAAACCAACCATGAGTTGAACGCCCACCTCGAAGTTTTCCTGAAGCAGGTCTGTAACGGCCTTGATCACCTCCTGCTTCCCATATCCCCGCTGGGAGATCGCAAGGACCTCGTCGTCCATGGACTGGACTCCCAGCTCCACTGTTGCCACCTTGTGCGCCGTGAGGATCTCAAGGACTTCAGGGGAGATGGAATCGGGGCGGGTAGACAACCGGAGGGAGTGGATCCGTCCTTCCTCCAGAAATGGGGCGGCGCTGCACAAGAGATCTCTTTGTGTTGGGAGGGGGAGCGCGGTGAAGCTCCCTCCATAAAAGGCCACTTGTACGGTCCGGTTTTGCTTCCGTTTGCGTGCGCCGAGCCTCAAGTACCGCTCGATCTCTTCACCGATTTCCTCGGGGGTAGGGAGTGTTGATGCAGGGCTGGCTATCTGATGTTGGTCGCAAAAGACGCATCGGTGGGGGCATCCGCAATGGGAGATGAAGATGGGGATAATAAACCGTTTGTCCTCCATACTCAATTTTCCTGCAGTGACATCAAGGTCTCTTCAGCCGCCCGCTGTTCGGCCTCCTTTTTACTCCTCCCCCTTCCCATTCCATAGGTCCTTCCCCCGATGGAGATGACCACTTCAAAGGTCTTGTCGTGGTCTGGGCCTTCCTCGTCAGTGACGATATAGTGTGGGGTACTATTGAGGTGTCTTTGGGTATATTCTTGGAGTCTTGTCTTGAAGTCCTGGTCCTGCAATTCTTCCATCATCCCCTCTAAGAGAGGAGTGTATAATTTTTCAATCACCTGAAAGGCTTCTTCATAGCCCCCATCAAGATAGACGGCAGCTACCAACGCCTCGAAACCGCCGGCCAAGATGGAATTTTTCTCCCTTCCCCCGGTCTCTTCCTCCCCCCGTCCCAACTGCAATGCATCTCCCAACCCCACCCTGCGCGCAAGGGAGGCAAGGGTAGCCTCTTTTACGAGAACAGCTCTCGTTTTGGAGAGTCCCCCCTCGGCTATATGGGGGAAGCGGGCCAAGAGGAGATGGCTCACAGACAACTCAATAACCGAGTCCCCCAAAAATTCCAATCGCTCATTATCCTCCCCTTCTTCATTGCTCTGGTGAAGATAGGAACGATGGGTGAGGGCTTGAATGAGGAGTTGCATATTGTGAAAGCGATAAGCGATGCTTGCCTGTAGACTCCTGAGGGGTGGCGACTTATGCGAACTCATAGGCGGCTTGTTTTTTTAACAACAATTAAAGGCATCCTTATGTATACTCATATAAAAAAA
>CAYWLI010000090.1:0-9683 GCA_964459135.1 uncultured Thermodesulfobacteriota bacterium
CCGGAGGGATGGCCGAGCTTGGCTGAAGGCGGCGGTCTTGAAAACCGCTTCTCCGATAGGAGACGGGGGTTCGAATCCCTCTCCCTCCGCCAGAAAATTTGCAAAGCAAATTTTTCAAGTGGTTTATAACAATTAGCTTCTAGCAGGGTTTGACTTGATAGTATTTTATGAGTATCTTAATGAGATTTAAGCCAGAACGGTGAAGAATGACATACGCTCTGGTTGAAGAAAGTGGCATCTTTAAGAAACAAGCTATAAGAATACAGCTACTTGCTATATGCTAAGGGTATCCCCGTTGTTATGGGGATCGCGGAGAGATGGCCGAGTATGGCCGAAGGCGCTCGCCTGCTAAGCGAGTATCCTGGGAAACTGGGATCGAGGGTTCAAATCCCTCTCTCTCCGCCATTTATGTGTCTTCAGATGGATGAAGAGGGTCACTAAAGCTATTATCCCCGCGGCAGGCATGGGCACCAGGATGCAGTCTCTGACTCAAGTCCTTCCCAAGGAGATGCTTCCCATCGGCGGCAGGCCCATGATCTCCTATGCTATCCAAGAGGCTGTCCTCGCAGGGCTGGAAGAATTCTACATCATCATCAATAGCCGCAAGGATATCCTGCGCCGCTACCTCGAATCAGAAGATGTGAGACGAGACATTCGAGAAGTTCACGGTCAGCATATTCCTCCCCTGAGTTTGACGTTTATCGATCAGCCCACGCCTTTAGGATCAGGTGATGCCATCTACCGTGCCAGGGAACTGATAGGTGATGAGCCTTTTGCCCTGATGATGCCGGACTTTATCCTCTTCGGGGCTACTCCTGCTTTGGGGCAGTTGATCCCCCTCTATGAGCGGTTTGGGGGTGATGTCGTGGGGCTGCTCTTGTTACAGGGGGAGAAAGCCGCGGCGTTCGGCAATGTCGGGATTGCCCAGGGGGAAGAGAGCGAACCAGGGATCGTGTCGGTTCGTTCCCTGTCAAGCAAGGTCTCAGGTCCTCTCATTATAAAAAAAGATATGGAAGTACTCAAGGCTGTTCCGCGCTGGATCCTTGGGGCGCACTTTTTCTCGTACCTTGAGAGGACGAAAGGGGAGGGTGCGTGGGATGACACCCCGGCCCTGCAGATGCTCTGCGAAGAAAGGGAAGTGTTGGGTAAGATCCTGAAGGGGAGGGGGGTTGATGTGGGCAATCCGGTGGGGTATGAGGCAGCAGAGGCCTTTTCTGTAAATCTTGACGCTGGCGGGAAAAGGTGATAGCGTTTAATAAAAAGCGCCCATAGCTCAGATGGATAGAGCGACGGACTACGAATCCGTAGGTCGGAGGTTCGAATCCTCTTGGGCGCGCCAGGAATGCAAAAGGGCTAGCCAATAATTGGCTAGCCCTTTCATGTTAGCTTTTTTGTAACCTGTTTATGCTACTTTTTGGGCTTGGGCTTTTTTGCCCGCTTTTTTATTGTTAAACCTTGCAACGCAAAAAAAAGCAATACGGTTGCACCGACAACTCCCACTGCATACATGATGCCTGTTTGCGGTGTTATCACAGGCTGTAATTCTAACCCACCAGTAAGTTGGGTTAACATAGGGTTAGGCGTTGCATACGTACCTTGCAGGATTACTGACTCAGGGGTGTACCAGATAGCCAAGCCTAACGCAATAGCGCCCAATACAAGGACGATCCTTTGAAAAATATTCATATTGTTCTCCTTTTGTTTAATGATTTTTCCGGGCTTTGCCGATTAAGCCCGCCGTCTATCAATAACTGTCTAATATTAGGAAGCTAGTGTAAAATGCATGTATTGTCAAGCAAAACCTTTATCATTCCCCTCTTGTTTTTCTGTTAACATGTTGTTACCATTATTGATCAAAACAGGTTGGGACCAAGTTCATTGACAGACCACGATATGATGGAGCTGGCTATAGCGGAGGCGTTGAAGGCGTCGCACGAAGGGGAGGTGCCTGTTGGCGCGGTCCTGGTCAGCGCGGGTGAGGTTATAGCCACGAATCACAACCGCTCCCTCTCACAGCACGATCCCACTGCCCACGCCGAGATGTTAGTTCTGCGCGAAGGGGCTGCACGGATCGGGAACTATCGGATGAACGGATGCGAGCTCTACGTGACCATTGAACCCTGTTCCATGTGTGCCGGGGCCATCGTGCACAGCCGGATCTCTCGACTTATCTTCGGGGCGCGGGATCCAAAAGGTGGAGCCGTAGAATCCCTGTATCATGTGCTCAATGATCCAAGGCTCAATCATCACGTGCAGGTAACAGAGGGTATACAAGCCGAGCGTTGTCAGGAGATCTTGCAGTCCTTTTTTCAGGCTCGGCGGGGATAGCAGGAGAGGTACCGAAGTGGTCATAACGGGGCCGACTCGAAATCGGCTGTCCTGGGAAACCGGGACCGTGGGTTCGAATCCCACCCTCTCCGCCAGAAAATTTGCAAAGCAAATTTTACTTGTAGCATATAGCGATTAGCTTTTAACTGAATATTTCTATTAATTAATATATTGGAGCCGACGAAAGTAAGTAAACAACATTGTAGTTGTGGCTTATAGCTCTGAGCTCAATGAAATTTAGATTCAAGAATTTTAGAGTTTACCAGGAAGCTAAGGATTATTGCAAGTTTTGTCGGGATGTGACTGAAAGACATATTGAGAAAAAAGATAAAGGACTTACGAACCAATTAGAGAGGGCTTTGCATTCCATTGTGCTTAATATTGCTGAGGGATCGGCTGACAATTCTGACACTGAGTTTGCCCGTTTTTTTGGTATCTCGGTAAGATCGGTCTACGAAACTGTGGCTGGCTTTGATCTTGCTACTGTCCACAGGTATATAGATGAAGATTTGAACCAAGAGATCGAAGATAAGGCACATAATCTTGTGAAGCAACTTTCTTCATTTCGCAACAAACTGAAGCAGTAGTGCTATGTGCCAAAAGCTATGAGCTATAAGTATCCTGTGTCGCATGTCGACACATCCCGCCTTTCAGATTTTTATACAAAGTAGGGCGGGACGTTGCAGACAGGATCCCGGAGAGATGCCCGAGTTGGCCGAAGGGGCACGATTGGAAATCGTGTGTGCCTAACGGTACCGAGGGTTCGAATCCCTCTCTCTCCGCCAGAAAATTTGCAAGACAAATTTTACTGGTAGCTTATGGCGAAGAGCTTTTAGCTGGAGTTTTTATTGCCAGCGCGTTATAACCTAAGAATATCAACGAGGGTGCCGTGTGCATGACTCTGCGTCTATCAACAGTCAGTATTGATAGCTAGGTCCTGCGTATCGGGTAGTTACAAATCCCGTCAGGTCCGGAAGGAAGCAGCGGTAGTAACCTCATCTGGTGTCGCAGTAAACCTAGCTATCAATAGTGACTGTTGGGGACAGCGAGGTTTCTTCTCGGGCCTTTTTATAAAAAGAGGAACTGTTCAACTATGTCGTATCTTGTCTTGGCACGAAAATGGCGGCCGCAGGTGTTTGAGGAACTGGTGGGTCAGGAGCATGTGACCCGGACCCTTCAGAACGCTATCGCTGCCAACAGACTGGCTCATGCCTTCCTCTTTACCGGCCCCCGGGGCGTGGGTAAGACCTCAGCTGCCAGGATCTTGGCCAAAGCGATGAATTGCCTCCAGGGCCCGACCCAAAAGCCCTGTGGTCAGTGTGAGAACTGTCAGGAGATTGCCGGGAGCAACTCCATTGACGTGTTGGAGATCGACGGGGCGTCTAATACCGGCGTGGATAACGTACGGGAGCTGCGTGAGAATGTCAGGTACCTCCCCAGCAAGAGTAAGTACAAGATCTATATCATCGACGAGGTCCACATGCTCTCCACCAGCGCCTTCAATGCCTTGCTAAAGACCTTAGAAGAGCCCCCATCACATGTCCTCTTTGTCTTTGCCACCACCGAGCCCCACAAGATCCCCCTGACCATCCTCTCACGGTGTCAACGGTTTGACTTTAGGCGGGTTCCCCTGAACCTGATCTTTGAGCGGCTTCGAGCAATTAGTTCCGCTGAGAGTGTGAAGATAGATGACGACACACTCATGCTCATCGCCCGTGAGGCGGAGGGGAGCATGCGGGATGCCCTGAGTCTCCTCGATCAAGCCATCTCCTATGGGGGAAAGGAGATTACAGGAGAAGATGTCCTCACCCTGCTGGGTATTGCTGATCGAAAGGTTCTTTTTGACCTCTCCGGGGCCATCTTCCAGAATGATGCAAAAGGGTGTCTCGCTCTTGTTGATGAGTTGTATAAGCGTGGTTATGATCTGGGGCAATTCTGCAAGGATTTCCTGAACCACTTTCGCAACCTCTTGGTAGTGAAACTCGAAGGGGGAGCCAGTTCCGTGCTCACCGTACCGGAGCATGAGGTAAAAGACCTCATGGAACAGGCAGTTGGTGTCAGCTTTGAGGACCTGCACCGCTTATTTCAGATCTTGTTGAGAGGTGAAGAGTTGATGACCCGAACTCCATTTCCCAAGATTGTTTTGGAAATGACCGTGGTGGAGATGGCGCGCCTGGATTCCTTGCTCCCGGTGGAAGAGATCTTATCGCGGGTTGAGCAATTAGAGCATACCTTCTCCCAGAAAGGATTGAGCACAGGTGGCAATCCTTCCGGTGCAGGACCGGAGAACAAAGGCGGTGCAGGAAGAAGGGAGAGTGTAGTAAGCAAGGGCAGTGAAGAAAACAAGGACGGTGATGAAAAGAAGGGGAACGGGGGGTCGGCAGGGGAAATGGCCGAGACCTCCAATACACCGGAGGAAGAAGGAGAGGGGCTAGGTGAGGCGGATATGAAACAATGGGAGGAGTTCCTCACCTTTGTGCGGGGTGAGAATCCCATCCTCGCCTCCTTTTTAACGCAGGGGCATATGGTGCACTTTGACGATGCATGTCTGGAAATAGGGTTCGCTCAAGGCTCTTTTGCCTTCGACAGGGTCTCTGAACGCGCTACGCTTCAATCCTTGGAGGAGAGCGCCCGGCGGCATTTCAAGCAAGAGTTAAAAGTGAAGATTACATCCAGGGCTGTGGCGAAGGCTGAAAAAACTCCCTCGAAACCCTCAGTTCCCGATAAAGAAACAGATCTGGTGAGACACTTGAAGAAAGAGGCCCTGGACAACCCCGTTGTGCAAGAGGCGGTCGAGGTCTTCAAGGGGAGGATCATTGAGGTCAAGGTAAAAGAGAGTTCGTGATCATGAGGAGGTGGTGACATGAGTAAGGGGTTAGGAGACATGATGAAGCAGGCACAAAAGCTGCAGTCCAAGATGATGGAGCTTCAAGAAGAGATGGCGAGCAAGACGGTAGAGGCCACCGCTGGTGGAGGCATGGTGACCGTGGTGGTCAATGGCAAGCAGGAGATCGTATCCCTCTCGATAGATCCAGATGTGGTTGATCGCCATGAAATAGAGATGCTCCAGGATTTGATTATTGCCGCGGTGAATGAAGGGATCAGAAGGGCGCAGCAGATATGGGCCGAAGAGATGAAGAAGCTGACGGGTGGCATGGCCATCCCCGGGTTGATCTGATATGTCCACGTATACGCCGTCGGTAGAAGATCTGATCGATAAGCTTGCCAAGCTCCCGGGTATTGGGAAAAAGACTGCGGTGAGGCTCGCTCTGCATATCCTCCGCACCTCCCCGGATGACGCCCAGGCCCTGGCGCGCAGCATCCTGCGGGTCAAGGAGAGGATAGGGCTGTGCCGGATCTGCTTCAACATCGCCGAGGGTGAACTGTGCCCTATTTGCAGAAATTCCCAGAGGGACCATTCCCTTGTGTGTGTGGTTGAAGACCCGAGTGATCTCATGGCCATCGAGACGACAGGGGTATTTAGAGGCTTCTACCACGTGCTGCACGGTGCCATAGCCCCGTTGGATGGGGTAGGGCCGCAGGAGCTGAAGATCGCAGAGCTCATGGACCGCCTGCAAGAGGGGGGAGTCTCGGAGGTCATCCTGGCAACGAACCCGACGGTCGAGGGTGATGCTACCTCCCTTTATCTTGCCAAGGTCATCAAGCCGTTGGGGATTACCGTGACGCGCATCGCCCAGGGAATACCAGCAGGGGGTGACATCGAATATGTGGACAGCAAGACGATGACCAGGTCTCTGGAGGGGAGAAGAGAGGTTTAGGGGAAAAAAAAGTTGACATGAGTTCGTACATAGCTTATATAAAAGGGAGTAAGTGTGTGTCACGGGTTTTTTATTTTTTTTTGCCTGAATTGTGAAAAGAAGCGCGAGACAAAGAATGATTGAGATCAGACTTCATGGCAGAGGAGGGCAGGGGGCGGTCACCTCGGCGGAACTGTTGGCCTTGGCTGCCATAAAAGAGGGGAAGTATGCGCAGGCATTTCCGAGCTTTGGGCCGGAACGCAGAGGTGCTCCCGTGGTGGCCTATTGTCGGATCAGCGATGAGCAGATCATGGTGAGGGCCGCCATAGAAAAACCCGATATTGTCCTGGTACTGGACCCGAGCATTTTGCGTCTTGTGGATGTCAGCCATGGCTTGAAGACAGAAGGATTTTTGGTGACCAATACGCGATTTTCTCCTGAAGAGATCAAGAAGGAATTAAACGTGAAGACCCGATTGGCCACCGTAAACGCCACCGGGATCGCACGAGAAGAGCTCGGACTGCCCATAACGAATACGACCATGCTGGGGGCCTTACTCAAGGCGTCGGAGGTGGTGGATAAGGGATCGATGATTGAGCCATTACAGAATCGATTTGGCAGGATAGCTGAACGGAACATCAAGGCCTTTGAGCGGGCCTATCAAGAGACCAAGCTTTTATAATCGAGGCACGAACATGGCCAAGCTAGAGCACGAAATAACCTGGAAAGAGCTGAATGTCGGATGTGTGATAGACGAACCCGGCAATGCCGCTGTTTACCGCACCGGCGACTGGCGCTCGCAGCGCCCGGTTTATAATAAGGACCGATGCATCAGATGCGGTACCTGCTATGTCTTCTGCCCGGATATGGCCATCAAGATACTTGCGGATGGGTATATCGAGCATGACCTTTATTACTGCAAGGGGTGCGGGATATGCGTTGAGGAGTGCCCCACCGATGCCATAACCATGGTGGATGAGGAGGAATAGATGGCGACAAGGGTGGGAATGGAGGTTTCAATTGCGGCGGCTGAGGCGATCAAGCAGGCCAATGTTGATGTCGTCGCTGCCTATCCGATAACCCCGCAGACCCATATCGTGGAACACCTTGCAGAGGTCGTGAATAACGGCGAGCTGGATGCCGAGTTCATCCCGGTGGAGTCCGAACATTCAGCCATGAGCGTTTGCACGGGGAGTTCGGCAGCCGGCGCCAGGAGTTTTACCTGCACCAGTTCACAAGGGTTGGCTTTGATGAGCGAGATCGTTTATATCACCGCCTCGCTCAGGCTTCCGATCCTGATGCTGTTGGCCAACCGATCCCTCTCCGGCCCCCTGAGCATTTGGAACGACCACTCCGATGTGATGTCCGTCAGGGATTGTGGGTGGATTCAGGTCTTTGTGGAGAATGGTCAGGAGGTCTACGACCATGTCTTTATCGGTTATCGGGTCGCAGAGGATCGCAATGTTCTGTTGCCCTACATGGTCAATTTGGATGGTTTTATCCTCACCCATGTTATCGAGCCTGTCGAGTTCTTGGATCAGGAGATCGTTGACCGCTATCTTTCGCCCTATCATCCTCTCTACACCCTCCATCCTGATCACCCCGTGACGATGGGGGCCTTTGCCATGCCGGCGCTCTATACCGAGACCAAAAAGGCCCAGGCTGAAGCCCTCACGGAGGCTATGCCATACATACTCAAAGGGTGGCAGGAATTCGGGGATCTGACCGGGAGATACTATCACCCTGTGGAAACGTACAAGACGGAGGATGCCAAGGTCGTCTTGGTCACCCAGGGGAGTCTGAGTGAGACGGCATCCATAGCCATCGATAGCTTGAGGGGGGCGGGGGAACCGGTCGGTTTGGTCAAGATCCGGCTCTGGCGTCCCTTCCCCTTTGAGGAGTTCAGTGAGGCCGTTGCAGGGGCCGACCTCCTCGTAGTGATGGACCGGGCCATATCCTATGGAGGGCCAGGGGGCCCTCTGGCCGGGGAGATCAGATCGGCCCTCTATGCCCAAGAGAAACACCCGCGGGTGGTGAATTTCATCGCTGGTATAGCAGGCCGCGATGTTGCACCTGAGGACTTCGTCCAGATGATCCACCAGGCCAAGGAGAGGCCTGGTGAGTGGTATGAGCTGTACGGCGTGAGGGAATAATGGATAAGAATTTAGACCGCCTAAATGTCTACGCATCGAGGTTGTTATCACAAAAGGAGTACTTTGTCCCCGGGCACAGGGCGTGTCAGGGGTGTGCCGAGGCATTGGCACTGCGTCTGGTAGCCAAGGCCCTCGGGAGAAATAACGTCATCGCCAGTGCCACCGGATGTATGGAGATCGTTTCATCCCCCCTTCCCTTTACTTCGTGGGGGGTCCCCTGGATGCACGTCGCCTTTGAAAATGCGGCAGCCGTGGCATCGGGGATCGAGGCGGGGCTCAAGGTCCTCATGAGGAAGGAGAGGATCCCTCGCAGGCGGATCAACGTCATGGCGATGGCCGGAGACGGGGGAACGAGCGATATCGGACTGCAGGCCCTCTCGGGTGCCATGGAACGGGGGCACGACTTCGTCTATGTCTGCTTTGATAATGAGGCATATATGAATACGGGGATTCAACGCTCATCCGCCACTCCTTTCGGCGCCTCCACCACCACCTCTCCCGCAGGCAAGGTGGTGCCTGGACAGACAACATGGAAGAAGAACATGCCTGAGATCGCCGCAGCCCACAATATTCCCTATGTGGCCACGGCATGCTCGAGCTATCCCTTCGATCTCATGGAGAAGGTGAAGAAGGCGGCCGCCATCAAGGGACCTGCCTATGTGCATATCCTGTCGGTCTGCCCTACGGGGTGGCGCCTGCCCCCTCAATTGGCCATCCATGCCGGGCGTCTGGCAGTGGAGACGGGGATGTTTCCCCTGTATGAGGTGGAGCATGGACGCTATAAATTAAACGTTGACTTCGCTGAGCTGCGTCCCATCGAGGAGTATCTTAAGATCCAGGGAAGATTCAGGCACCTCACCCCGGAGATGATCGAAAAGATTCAGCAGCGAATTCAGAAGGACTATGAAACGTTGAAAAAGAAAGTACGGATGACGAACGAGGATCAGGGATGAAGAGCGCTCAGCTAGAGAAGATTCTAAAGGCACATGACAATCAGAGTTCAAACGTCCTGGCGATCCTGCAGGATATACAGGCTACGAAAAACTATCTCCCCCGCAAGACATTGGAGGAGGTGGCCGAGAAGCTGCAAATCCCCCTCGCTCAGATCTACCATTTGGCTACCTTTTACCGGGCCTTCAGTCTCACCCCCCGGGGCCGTCACCTGGTGACGGTGTGCACGGGTACGGCGTGTCATGTCAAAGGAGCGGCGTCGATCCTCAATACCCTGGAACGAGAGTTAAAGGTACAACCGGGTGAGACAACCGGTGATCAAGAATATACCCTGGAGACGGTCAATTGTTTGGGGTCCTGTGCGTTGGCCCCCCTCGTGGTGATCGATGGTCACTACCACGGAAGAATGCTCGGGACCAGAGCCCTGTCGCTGCTCAAAGGAGAAAAGGATGCATCTAAAAAGTCCTGAGGAACTCGAGCAGCTTCGCACAAA
>CAYWLI010000091.1:0-8981 GCA_964459135.1 uncultured Thermodesulfobacteriota bacterium
GGCTTATCACGGCATGTCTAAAATTATCACCTTTTTCCCAGGGGAGTCAAGCCTTGGCAATCTTCTCACAGATCGAGATATTCATGTAATGTTAAGTCGTTATGAAGTTTGTAAATAAATCACCCCTTCACACATTTTCTATAGGGAGCAAGAGGGGATTAAAACGGTTTTTACGTAGTCCTGGTCTTAAGAAACCAAGAAAGCTATAATAGATATGAGAAGGTGCGTTATGCAGCGCAGACAACACAAATCCCTCTTTTCTTTCGACGAGATCAGGGTGGATACCTTCAAGGCCTCAGGCCCTGGCGGACAGCATAGAAACAAGCGGGAGACGGCGGTACGGGTGCGCCATCTCCCCTCGGGGATCACCGTCCTCGCCACAGAGCACCGATCTCAGGCCAGAAACAAGGCATTGGCCCTCAGGCGTCTCGATCTGCGGTTGCGCGCCTTACGAAAAAAAAGGAAAAGGCGAATCCCCACCTCCATACCGAGATCATATAAAGAAAATATACTGGCGGCCAAACGTCATCGGTCGCAGATAAAACAATGGCGGGAAAAGGTGAGCCCTGACGATATATAAAGCACTAATTCTTTTCTTCTAAAGGCTCGAACTCCTCAGAAAGACGGGGATCTTCCCGATCGAAGTCAGCAAACAGGGCCTCCAGGGCGGGGCCGAATTGAGGAGATGGAGCACTGTATAACTCCTCTTTCTGTATACGCAGCAGGGCGATCCCCACCACCACCAAGAGGTAGTAGGGAAGGGATTGCGCGAGCCCAATAAAGAGACCGGAGGGGAGTTCCGTAATCACCAGACCGGCGATCCCCTCCCGCACCATGTTGAGGACCAAGAGGATACACCCAACGACAAAGCCCATCCTCAACCCCCGGTAGTTCCTCTCGAGCAGTTCCCGCTGTTGCGTGTGGTATGCTTTAAAGGTATGCCAGCTGTGTGAGATGGACTTGAGGATTTGTTCCCTCGTACCCTTGGGCAATCGGGCCTTACTCACGGTACGGTGCCTCTTTCCCCGGTAGATCATATACCTCCGTACCAGGGTCTCCGTCTCCATACGCACCAACTCATACCGCCTGTGTCCCCGGATAAGAACGTACGCGATAAGGCCTAAAATAGCAATGGCTATGAGGGTGTCAAAGGGCTCCATCCCCTTGAGGGCGGGAGCAAGAGGGGCGAAAAACATCACCATACCTTCCCAAAAAGAACCGTATCCCATGTGTGTCTCCTATTTCTCCACTCGTATTATGATCCCCTCCGTCGCCTTTGTGAATACCTGAGGGTCTCCCGTGATTGTGCCCACGATATTGACTACGCTGGCTGCTCGGATCTCATCAGCCCGACTCGCCGGCGTAGGGCCAAAAAAGATGCACAAGGCCTGCCCCTGAGGCCAATACCCCACATCCCCCCGCTCGACGACCTCGCGAGCGGTATCATCAAGGGGGGCCTCTACCGGTATGGTGAAATAGATCTCCTCACCCCACCGATGTCCCTCCCCCTCTATGGGTAACGCCTCCCAGATGAGTGCGGCCGTGGGGCTCTCATACAGCTCGCCCTCTACAACGACCTCACCGAAGCTAATCCGTATACCCCTCCTCACCTCACGCCTTGTGTTCCCTATTGATCAAGCTGGCGATGTACCCCGCGCCAAATCCGTTATCGATGTTTACCACCGCTACGTTGGAGGCACAGGAGTTGAGCATGGCCAGGAGGGGCGCTAACCCCCCAAAGGAAGTCCCATATCCCACACTCGTGGGAACGGCGATCACCGGCCTGGCCACTAATCCGCCCACCACGCTGGGTAAGGCCCCCTCCATCCCCGCGACAACGATCAAGACATTGGCTTCCATCAATTGCTCACGGTAGTGCAGAAGCCGATGCACCCCTGAAACCCCCACGTCATAGATGGTCTCCACCCTGTTCCCCATGATCTGAGCAGTCACCTTCGCCTCCTCGGCGACCGGGATGTCCGAGGTCCCTGCAGAGATGACTAGGATAATCCCCTTTCCCTCCGTCACCCCCTCATTGTTCTGGATAGTAATGGTCCGCGCACGCGGGTGATAGGATGCCTGAGGGAAACGTTTTACAACAATCTGTGCCTTCTCTTCATCTACCCTCGTCACCAAGATATTCTCCTCAGCCTCTATCATCCGCTCCATGATCTTGATCACCTGTTCCGCATCCTTACCTTCACCGAAGATCACCTCGGGAAAGCCTTTGCGCAGCGGGCGATGATGATCTATCATGGCTTCCCCAATATCCTCGAAGGGGAGCATCCTGAGTTTTTGCACGCCCTCCTGAATAGAGAGTGTTCCTTCGTGAATGGAACGCAACAATGCTTCCAGCTTTTTGAGCTCCATGGTACTCCTTCGGCAGTCACATTCTATGCTTCCCATCCGTGAGAAGTCAAGCAGAAGGAACAAAACAATTGCACAGTAAAAGATAACATGCTATAACTAATATCAGTAATAATTCAGTGAGGAAAGGGACTTACAAAACCTACGAAAAAGGAAATTGCAGTCCATGACCTCTCGCTTAAAACTCCTCATTGAGATCTCACAGTTCTGCAGACAAAAGAAGATCGATCCAAAAACATATCTGCGTCTCAGGATAGAACGATTGCCCTTCAAACTCGGTGAGGGAAAGGGAAAGGTCCCCTTTCTCGTTCAACGCGAGGTAGCGGATACCATTTCCTCCGCTGTGCAGCATCTGGTGGATTTGATCAAGAAGAGAAACGAACGGGAAACACGATCACCCTTACACCCTCATAGGTCGCTCACAACCCCCAAACGAGCACACGATGTCATGGAACGGTATCTGTGCACAAGGGATCTGAGCACAAAAACATTGGAAAAACGGATTGCAGAAGATGCGATCTACCATAATCCCTACCTCGACGCCGGTATTGTAGAGGGTTGGTTTTTGCAGCACAAAGAGGCCAGCAGGTTTATATGGTCTGTCAAGAGACTTTATCTGAAGGCAATAGAAGAGGAGATAAAAAAAGGAGACTGGCCCGATATCGCATACTTGACCCACCTCTGTCTGGTGGCCTACCTCAGAAAGATTAAACAAACCCTCAAGAGGGTAAACATCAAGGGGTTTTCCTATGAACGGCTGGAACAGGCCGTCGGGCAGATACTCTATTCAGCGCTACGGGAGATCCAGGCGGAGGTCTTCAATGAAATTCGATACAAGGATCTCTCGTTGGATGCTACTTTGCTCGAGCATCTGATCAAAGGGAGCACCAGCCCCCTCACCTTTGTCGCCATACGACCCACACTGTTTAAAAATGACCTCAACCCGTATCACCTCGATCAAGAGGGGTATACCGTTCTCAAAGAGCTCTTTCACAAAGATGACCTTGCCAACCAGGATATTGAGGGGAGCCTTAAGACCTTGGTGGCCCGTGTCAAAAAAGACAAAAGGGCGAGAGAAACACTCATCGAACTCTGGTCAATCAATAGAATCCGTGAGGCAACCTTCAACTACCTGAAAGACTACGAAGATTACAGCGGGGGCAAAGACCTCTGGCTCTTTAATCTCGTTCAAAGCAATAAGGTAATCAAGAGCGTCCTTACCACTGAAGAGGCGGGGAAACAGTTTGAAGACGATCTTGATAAACTCATCGCGGCAACCTCGCACTTGGTAGACAACGAAAAGGCACAGCGGGCAATTGACATAGAACGCGCCTTTAAGTCACAAAAGAAGGGGAAAATAATGAAAAGGCTCTTCTTTAGCTCGCGAGAAGAAGAGCAACTGAAAGACGTGATCGAGGGGTTCCTTCTTTATCACCTCGACGAGATGTGGAGTATGTGGATTGATGAGTCGCTTCAGTACCTCGATGACCGAGAAACCTTGAAAGGGAGGGATACGCTCGAAGAAGAATATGAAAAGGGGCGTATCTACCGCCTCGCCACAGACGCACGCCCCTTCTTGCAGGACCTTACGATAAAGAAGGAAGGGCACCTCTTTATGGACCTGCGGGGGTTCACACAGCGGATGTGCCGATCAAAAGAAATCCGCATGGCCGATTTTATGCTCAAAGGGTTTTTTCTTCCTGTCCTCGAGGCCGCCAAGAAATATTACACCAATGAAGGAGTGAGACTCAACAACCTCGTTGGCGATGCCTTCTCCTTTTCCGGGAGGATCACATCGCTCATCTCTCTCTCACAAGAATTACGGGAGATTTTCGATCGATACACAGAACACATTAAGGAGCCAGAAGGGTTGCTCGGTGAGGGAGACGAAGCACGGATCAGGGGAGAACGGTACCGACGCGAGCGTTCTACTATCCTCCGGGAACGCAAAGGTATTGATGACAGTATCCTGGGGATCGAGCGTGAACTGAAGGTCAAGGAATTCCTCAATCCTGTCCATTTGATCAAGGTCCAGGAAGAAGATTTTAACACCATGTTCTCTCACTACCAACAGCAGCTTTTAACCTTGCCACAACAGATAGAGAGTGAGGAGGATTTCAATAAGAAAGGGTCCCTTATCGAAATGAAAAAGCACTTACAGGCCCTCAGAGAGGAGATCAATGATCACAAGAGGGAGTTCATGGAGAGTATCAGTTCCATCGGGCAGGATGAGCTCAATAATATATTCCGTTTAGTCTGCGCAGAGGAACGGGGTGAGTTGGAACGCTTACGACGATTGCTGAAGGAATCATTCGAAAATGAATCGGGGCTGAACAAAGCGTATGAGACGGAAATCGCCGCCGGTCAAGAGGGAGAAATAGAGTATGGCCTTTTTATATCCTACGGGGATGCTGCCGAGAACATCAGTTTTGAGGACCCGTTTTGGGGACAGATGAATGTGGCCATTGCTGAAAAGCTCAATGAAGCAGCCAGGGGGACGGGGAGGAATCCCGACATCAAAAAGAAGCTGGATGTGCTCCTGAGAAATGCCCGCCGGGTAAGGGGTGTCCCCTCCTTGACATACCCCTTCTGTGTATTTATCGATAAAAGCTACGGCTTATCCCTTAGATCGGACCTGAGCAGCATGGTGGAGAGGGCCTTACAGTATGGAGACGAGAAGATGGCACGAGAGGCAATTGAAACAGCTTCCACTCTCTTCATGAACGATATTACAAAAGGAATGAGCGGTTCAGGTGACGCTGGCTGGGAAACCTTAACCTATTTCAACGATATCTATAACCTTGGAGAGGCCTTGAGCGAAGAAGCCCTCCTAGCCTATCTGAGGGAGATCAGCCTGCACCAGTACTCCTTTGAAAAAGTAGTCAAAATCAACAAACTCCACCCCGAGATACAAGGACGCTTTTTTTTCCCCTCATCGGAACTGAAATTCTATTTCTGTGTGGCGAAGGAAGAAGGGCAGCTGGAATTTGACCTCTTCCGATACGTCGGTGAATTAGTCTTTAAGGGATTTGAAATCCATCAGGCAACGGCAGTCTATGAGATAGTCCGCAAGAATTCCTCATTTTATCACCTGTTGGAAAAACATCACTTACGGGAATGGCATCAGGAGGCCAGAGCGAAAACCGGAGAGGCGTGGGCAGCCCAGGGGTAACCCCTACCCTCTTGTACGCTCATCGTGAGTTGGTAGAATCCTCGTCATGGACTTCGCGTACGAAAAAGAGGAAGGCCATAGCAGGTCGCTTGGATGCATCTCTGATGACAAATTGGATACTATCGAACTGCCACCCCTGCGGTACCCATTCGTTGAGGATCTTCTCGATGATATCTTCGGTTACGGTACTCGTCTCTATCACCTTGTAGATCAACATCAGCTCTGTCCTCGGGGAATAGCACGCAACGTAATCTTACGCTCCTGCCGAGGCAACGTGATCGCCTTATGACGAATATCGCTGCAGGATCGTTGTGATGATTCCGGAGGTTGAAGTCCCTTCGATATAGGGAACGACAATCGTCTCCTCCACTAATTCCCTCCCAATCACCTCACCCGCTTCCCAATCACCCCCCTTTACTAAGACGTGGGGGCGTAGGACAGAGATCAGTTCAAAGGGGTCGGGTTCAGCAAAAGGGACGACATAATCAACAACCTCCAAGGCAGCGAGGACCGTCATCCTCCCCTCGAGAGGGATAACGGGTTTGTTTTCACCCTTAATCTCACGCACTGAAGAATCGGTATTCACCCCGACGATGAGGCAATCCCCGTGACGGCGGGCCTCTTCAAGATAGAGGACATGTCCCTGGTGCACGATGTCAAAGCACCCATTGGTGAAGCAGATGCGCTTTCCGTCTTTTTTCAACCTTTCGACAATCTCCCGCAGCTCCTCCCGCTCCTTTAACTTATCTCGAAAGGACCGCACCTATCCCTCCTCGAGGAAGGCCCGATAGCACCGGAAGGTCTCATAGATATCCCCCTTGCTGGCCACCTCAAAGGGGGAGTGCATGCTCAGCATGGGGGTGCCGCAGTCTATGATGTCCATGCCGTAGAGGGCGAGGTACTTGGCCACGGTCCCGCCACCCCCTTCATCGACCTTGCCGAGTTCCCCCATCTGCCACGTGATCCCCTTACGGTTGAAGAGTTCCCTCATTTCCCCCACATATTCGGCGCTGGCGTCGCTGGAAGAGTATTTACCCCCGGCGCCGGTGAATTTGCTCATACACACCCCATAGCCTATCTTGGCGTTGTTCTGGGGTTCATGGACGTCCTTGTAGTTGGGATCTATCCCGGCTGTTCCATCAGCAGAGATGGCCTTGGACCGGAAGAGTACTTCCTTGATGAGTATATCGTTCGGTTCCATGCCAGCATTCCGCAGGATATCAGCGGTAAAGTGCTCCAGGAAGCGCGACTTCGCTCCGGTGTTCCCCTCACTGCCGACCTCCTCTTTATCGAGAAAGAGGGCCACGGTGGTATAGGGGGGAGCACTGACCTCCTCCATCGCCTTGAGTGATGCGTACGTACAGACCCGGTCATCCTGTCCGTAGGAGGCCACAAAGGCGCGATCAAACCCTACATCCCTCGCCTTGCTGGCGGGCACCAGTTCGAGCTCAGCGCTCAGGAAGTCCTCCTCCACGATACCATACTGTTGATTGAGAAACTCTAAGATCCTGAGCTTTACCCGCTCCTTGGCTTCCTGATCCGCAAAGGGGAGGTGTCCGGCAAGAATGGTCAGCTTTTCTCCCTCGATGACCTCCTTCAGCTTCTTCTCCTCCTGCACCTTCCGGGAAAGGTGCGGCAACAGATCACAGATGGTGAATACGGGATCCCCTTCCTCCTCCCCGATGACGATCTTCACCTGCGTGCCGTCAGTCTTGACGATGACGCCGTGCAGGGCGAGGGGCTGGGTCACCCATTGGTATTTCTTGATCCCCCCGTAATAGTGGGTCCTGAGCAGGGCCATATCGAGCTCTTCGTAGAGGGGGTTCTGTTTCAGGTCGAGCCTGGGGGCATCGATGTGGGAGACGATGATCCTCATCCCCTCTTCGAGGGGCTTCTTTCCTATGGTGGCGAGGCCGATGCTCTTTGCCTTGTTGAGGCGGTATATCCTCTTTGCATTCCCCTTTTGAGCGTAGGCGAGGAAACCCACCCCCTGGGCCGACTGCACGATCGCCTCAACCGCCTCCCGCTCGGTCTTGGCCGCGTTCAGAAATCCTTTATACCCCTCCGCAAAAGAAAAGGCCTCCTTGACCCGTTTCTCATCATATCTATCCCAGACCAGCTCCCCCTTCAGTTTGACCCGCTCTTCTATCTTCTGTGTCTTTTCATTCTGTTTCTCCATCAACGCTCCTCCTCTGGGTAACCTAAACAATTTCAGGAAGTGAGTCAAGCAACCGTCTACCCCTCAGTGCCGCTGCGCTCAAACCCGGGATGAAGCATCCGGGCATAATAGGAATTCACGGTATACAAGGCAGCAGCCGGGTTGTGGCCGAGGGCACGATCTTTGGCGACCAAGACCGTAGTGAATGCCTCACTGTATCTGAAAAAGAGGGAATCGTGTCCCACGCACAGCCCCACGAGGATATTGAAATCGGTCCGTTCCTCATTGAGGATGGTCGCCTGGATGATGGGATTGCACATAGGCTCGAACTCCCCGATCCTGATCTTTTCCTCATCCTCAATCCCGATGGTTTCCTTCGGAACGCCCCCGCACTTGCACATCACGGACACGGGGGTAAACCCCTGGGCCGTGAGTATATCGGATACGATCCGCGCCTCTGCATGGAGGCCGCCGCAGAAGGCAATGCCCAGTCTCTGATACCCCATCTTGTGCGCGAACTCGCATATCTCCTGAACCCTGGGCTTGACCGGGTGAAAGACGTAGGGCTTGATGTGACGATCTGCATAACATTCCCCTTCTTGGATCGAGGCCATCCGTGCAAACTCCCTGATCTCGGGTTTCTCATACTCTTTGAGGGCCTTTTCGATGGCGGTGCGGTGGTAACTGGTCGGACAAAATTGCGGTCCCTTACCCCCCTCATTTTCACAAATCCGTTCCTTGACCGAGCACGTGGCGCATTGAGGTCGAGCCTTCTCTGCCATAACACTATCTCCTCTCCATACAGGTGGGAATGATAAAATGACTCATTTTATAGATCATATTATCACCATTTTATACCACCGTCAAGATCGAGTCACGAGTCACACAGTGAGAAAAACATGATGAAGGTTATTGCGCCAAGGGATTGGGGATCTGGGCGGGGTTCGATCCGGAGCGCAATGAGGTCTCCATCAACACCCCTGTGGCAGACCTCAGCGGGGTCAGCTACTTGCACCTGGGGTACATAACCATCGACCTCTCTCCTTAAATCATTGTCTTTACTCATTCAGCAGGTGACTTTGTGAATGTTTGAATTAGCTGTTTTTAAAGGGTTTTTCCACTGCCTAGGATTTGAGCAATGTGGCGATGACTGTGCAGTTGTGCCCTTCAGGGGATGGGGGGAGAGGGGTAATCGACAAGTTTTCAACAGATTTTGTGGAGATGTTGGTGTTGCAAATAATGTACATAATAATATTCCAAAATGTACGGGGTCCTTCCTTCGAT
>CAYWLI010000092.1:0-2443 GCA_964459135.1 uncultured Thermodesulfobacteriota bacterium
GTGAGGGTCTTCTCGATGTCCTCGTCGGTGTGGGCCAGGGAGAGGAAGCCCGCCTCGAACTGAGAAGGAGCTATGTAGACCCCACCCTCTAAGAGGGCCCAAAAGTAGCGGCGGAAGGCCTCGGTATCACTCTGTTTGGCCGAGGCATAATCAACTACCGGTCCTGGTGTGAAGAAGGTACAGAACATGGAGCCCACCCTGGTGAAGCTGGTCGGAGCGCCTGCGGCGCGGGCGATCTTTTCGGCCTCTGCGCACAGATATGCAGCCTTTTCCTCAAGACGTTGATATGTCCCCTCTTCCTTCAGGAGCTTCAGGGTCTCTATCCCGGCGGTCATGGCCAGGGGATTTCCAGAGAGGGTGCCGGCCTGATAGACTCCCCCTAAGGGGGCCAGTTTCTCCATAATTTCTCGTTTGCCACCGAAGGCCCCCACTGGCAGACCACCGCCGATGATCTTGCCGAGACAGGTGAGGTCGGGCATCACCCCATAGAGTCCCTGAGCGCCCGACCATCCCACGCGGAAACCGGTGATTACCTCGTCGAAGATCAAGACGATCGCCTCGTGGCCGCACAACTTCCGAAGCCCTTCGAGAAACCCCTCTTGGGGTGGGATGACCCCCATATTCCCAGCTATGGGCTCCAGGACGAGGCAGGCGATTTGTCCGGTGTGAGCCTTAATGAGGTTCTGTACCGCGTCCAAATCGTTGAAGGGTGCCAGGAGTGTGTTGCGGGTGTAATCAGCTGGAACCCCAGGGCTGTCCGGGGTTCCGAAGGTGGTGGCCCCGGAACCAGCCCGCACCAAGAGACCATCGGAATGGCCATGATAGCAGCCTTCGAATTTGATGACCTTATCCCTCGAGGTATAGCCCCGGGCCAGGCGGATGGCGCTCATCACCGCCTCGGTCCCGGAGTTGACCATGCGCAGCAGCTCCACCGAAGGGAACGCCTCCACGATGAGCGATGCAAGTTCTACCTCCAGGGGCGTGGGGGCACCGTAGCTGGTTCCCCGCCCAGCGGCACGCTGTATGGCCTCCACCACCTGGGGATGGGCGTGTCCCAGGATCATGGGGCCCCATGAGGCCACGTAGTCGATGTACTCGTTGTCATCTACATCCCAGATCCGCGACCCCTGGGCCCGCTGGATAAAGAGGGGATTCCCCCCTACTGCCCGGAATGACCGCACCGGGCTGTTTACCCCGCCCGGGATATATCGTTGCCCTTCCTTGAAGAGTCTTTCCGAACCCTTCATTCTGTTCCTTTCTTACTATACGTTCACACCCACGATGCTCACTGTCGCCTCGCTAATCTAACATATCAGCGCGGATCCATCAACGCCCCAAGGATAGATAAGGGGTTCTCTCGGGCATGTCTTGCCATCGGTTGCGGATAGTGGCCAGATTCCTCGGAATTTTCTTGACCAGCATATCTCTTTCGCGTACAATTCAGTATCCTTATAAACCTGAGAAAAGGTGATAGGTGGGGTGCTGGAAGGTGCCTGTGCGCCTCAGGTAGTCATCAGATGCCTGCGTATGTCTATACAGGCGGTTATTTCTTTTTGGGGAAGGGCACCTAAAAACAATCAATGAGAGGAGATTGAAAATGGGGAAAAGGGGATTGTTCGGGTGGGGCATGGTGTTAGTCGTTGTTGCGGTTATTTTCTTCCTTTCCGGCTCAAGTATCGCTGCCGAGTTTTCTGCTGATTTGTTATTAAAACAAGGCGGGGAGACTATGACGGGCAAGGTCTATGTTAAGGGAGACAAGACAAGACAAGAATTTGTACAACAGGGCCAAAAACAGGTAACGATCTTGCGGCCTGATAAAGGGGTTACGTGGGTCCTGATGCCGGCGGAAAAGATCTATATGGAGATGTCGAGCCAAGAAGATGCCACTTATGACCCCCAATTAGACCCGAACATTAAGGATAAGGCCGAAATAAAATTGCTCGGCAAGGAAACGGTAAACGGGTATATGTGTGACAAATATCAATACAGCTATCATGATACCTCTATGGGTACTTTGACTCAGTGGCTTTCCGAGAAACTCAACTATCCGATTAAAACAGAATACAAATCACCGTCGGGGTATATGCTTACCGAGTATAAAAACATACAAGAGGGGAATGTCCAGGGTTCCCTCTTTGAGGTACCCGGAGACTACGCGCTGCTGTCCCTACCAGGGATGCGCTGATTTGTTTAATACTGAATTTTTCAACCCATCCTGTGTCAAAGGACACAAGAGAGTACTGGTGCCAATTGTGAGGGGGTTTTTCTTGAGGGGGATACTCTCGTATCGGCGATGTTCCTTGAGCCAGGGAATGAAATGAGATCAAAACCAGCAACCAAGCGAAAGGCGGGTATAATAACAAGGCTTTTTCTCCTGGTCCTCGTTATTGTATGTGGCTTTGCAATCATTATCCTTCCTCACATCGATCTCAAAGGTGTCAAA
>CAYWLI010000092.1:2543-4153 GCA_964459135.1 uncultured Thermodesulfobacteriota bacterium
CAACAAGTGAGGGGTATGATTCCCTCCCTGACGTTAGAAGGGGGCATTGTTAATCTCCTGAGACCGGATGAGCAGGAACCCTTCTTTACGATACAGGACCTAAGGGGGGATGTCATTCCGAGAGGTGAGGGGGATGTGGGCTTAAAGCTCAGCTTCGCCTGTCCCGGGGCGGAGCGGATAGAGGTACGGATTGCAACCTCGGTAAAGGATGAGATGGATACGTCCAGTTCCTTTCTCGCTACGGGGACCGGGGTGAACGTAGAAAAGATCAGAAGGGTTGTCCTCGAGATACTGGGCAAGGATGAGACGGTCCAAAAAGTCTTCGGTATCCTCCAGGGTGGGGATCTCTCTCACATTATCTTTCATGGGGAGGGAAGGGACTTCGAGGAGGCCTTGGATTTCGAACGGAATATGAGGATCCGCGGCACCCTTGCCGGCGGGACAATATTGACGCCGCCCGGCCCCCTCCCCTTAGAAGAGGTATCGAGCGAGTTCGAGATAGAAGAGGCGGTGCTACGGTGCTGGGATGCCGATCTGCGCTTGGGAAAGTCCACTGGCAGAGAGGGAGAGCTGGTTGTCGGCCTGATATCGGAACGGGAAGCATTCCATTTAGATGTTGTGATGGAAGCCGACGCTGAAGACCTTGTCCACTATCTCCCTTTGATCCTCACGGAGGAAACATTGCGGAGCGAGATAGAGGGTATTCAAGAGACACAAGGGCGGGGGAAGGGTAGGTTGGTGTTGGGAGAAAACATTCACCAGATCCGCCCACAGGTGGAGGTTGAGAGCTTTCAGGTTTCTTTCCGTCAAGACCCATCCTCTGAATTGATCTCTGTTGATGGAGGTCAGTTTTCTCTCCAAGACGGAACGTCTGCATGGCGGGCCGATACCATAGCGTGGAAAGGATACCGGTGGAGGGATGCAGAAGGTGAGGTTATCTTTGGAGACCGAGGCATTGAGATAACGGTTGCTCAGGCCGATCTGTGCGGCATTCAGTGCGCAGGCAGTATATTATCACGTGCCGGGATAATTACCCACACCTTTCAGTTCCGGGCAGAGGAGGATGATCTTTCCTCAGCAATACAGTGTCTGTGGGGCCAGGATGCCCGTATTGAAGGGACGTTTCGCTTGGATTGGGATATGTGGGCCGAAGGCATGGAAGATCCCCTCAGAGAAGCATCCGGTGGGAGCCTCTTTTTCATTGCCCAAGGGGGTAGAATCTACCGCTGGACACTCCTCTCGCAACTCTTCGGTATGCTGAACATTATCGGACTCTTTGAAGGGAAATTCCCCGACTTTACCCAGCAAGGGTTTGAGTATAATACGTTCATTATAACGGGTGAGCTGCGGGACGGATACATCTATCTGAAAGAGGCGGTGATAAAAGGGCCGTCGATGACGATCGTGGGTGAGGGGAAGATCGATCTGGTAAAGGGAGAGGCCGACCTCGTGGTCCTCCTGGCGCCCCTGAAGACCGTGGATACCGTTATGAACCTTATACCCATTGTGGGAAAGATCATCACCGGTAAGGATGGCATCTTCATCTCTATACCGTTCAGCGTCAAAGGGCCGTTCGAAGACGCCAAGATAACCCTCGTCCCTCCAGAGGC
>CAYWLI010000092.1:4253-8833 GCA_964459135.1 uncultured Thermodesulfobacteriota bacterium
GCAAGGCTCAGCCAGGGGACATAGGTGATGAGCGCCAAGGAGATCAAAAGTATGAGGATAAAAGGGAGTACGGATTGTATGATTCTTATTACCGGTTTTTCAAAACGCATGCTGGAAATGAACAGGTTAATCCCCACGGGGGGGGTTGAGGCCCCGATATGCAGGTTGGTGAGAAATATGATACCGAGATGGATCGGATGGATTCCATAGGCGATGGCGACCGGAGTGATGAGGGGCACGACAACGGTCAGCGCAGCGAAGATGTCCATGACGCATCCCACCGCGAGGAGAAACAGGTTCAGCATAATAAGGAAGACGATGGGGCTGGTGATATAGGCCTTGAAGAATTGCAACACCTTCAGAGGGATTTCCGCATCGATCAGATAATTGGTCAGGCCGAGGGCAGCGCCAAGGATGATCAAGATCCCGCCCACCAGGACCATGCTCTTGCGCATGATCTGTGGCAGCTCGCGCCACTTAATATCCCGGTAAATGACCACTTCGACAAGGAGTACATAGACAGCCGTGATGGCGGCGGCCTCACTGACTGCAATGTAGCCGCTGTAGATCCCCCCTAATACGATTATAGGCAAGGGGATCTCCCAGATCGATTCCTTTAATGCCCTGAATACCTCTCTATGATGAAACCGCGTTCGGGGGACGTGGGTAGTAACGGCCCTCTGAACACTGAACCCCGAGAGTAGGACCACCAGCAGGATGCCGGGTAGCACACCCGCCAGAAAGAGCTGATCGATCCTTACTTTTGCCACGATGGCGTAGATGATAAGGGGGAGACTGGGTGGGAAGAGCAGACCCAGCGTTCCTGATGTGGTCAATATCCCGAGAGAGAATTTCTCCGGGTATTTCCCCTTGATCAAGGCGGGAAGGAGGATCCCTCCCAAGGCGATGATCGTGAGGCCAGTGGCACCGGTCAATGCGGTAAAGATGGAGCAGCTAATCAAGGCGATGACCGCTAGTCCACCGGGGAACCAGCCCAGGATTGCATCGTGAATTCTGATCAATCTCCGGGGTGCCCCACTTTGCGATAGGAGATATCCGGCAAAGGTGAAGAGGGGGATGGCCACGAGTATCGGCGTTGTGGCCATGCGGTACATTTCTATGATCATGGCCGACGAATCGATCTGGCTTGAGAAAAAGAGATAGAGGGCGAGACCGGAGATGACGGCGAAGATAGGAGCTCCAAGAAGTAACAAGAGAATGATGATGAGAAAAATAACCATCTGTCTTTTCCCCCAGACTAATGCTTATAAGACGTGATGGTTATTGAGAGGTCCTTCAGGGCAAGGAGACAGAATCGGAGGGCCATGATACCAAAGGTTATCGGGAGGACCAGCTGCGGGACCCAGGCAGGAATCCCCACGAAGGTGATACTCCCCATGAGGGCCTCGTTTCTGACGAATTTCACCGCGGCAAAGGTCAACAAACCGCAGATGAGGGCGGCGAACAATTGGATGATGATCCCGATGATGGCCTTTATCTGCCGAGGCACCCACTGTGGTAACACATCAATGGTGATATGTTTTCCTTCCCTGGTAGCGATGGCGGCCCCCACGAACCCAACCCAGAGGACCAGATTGCGCACAAAGGGGTCTGCCCAGGCGATACCGGTGGCGAAGATGTTTCGCAGGACGATTTGCAGAAAGGCAATGGTGATCATGAGGCTCAACAGGATAGTGATGAGGCCCTGTTCCACCCGGTCAATCACTTCATCTGTGCGCCCCCACCAATCCATTATCGCTTTCCTTGCCGATAGGTTTCAAGGTGAGCGGTGAGGTCATTCAAGACCTTTTTGGAGAAGGTGTGGCCTACGAGCTGGGTGATAGCGTTATCTGACAGCCGCTTGAATTCAGCGACTTGGTCCTGAGGGGGCGTCACAAGCTGTACCCCCTGCTTTTCCATCACCTGGATCGCTTCTTGGTTCTCTTGGCGGGTTACCGCCTTCAGTTGGTCCAGGTGGCGTTGAAAGATCTCGATAATGACATCCTGTGTGGATTGAGGCAGCTTTTTGAAGATGTCCTTTCTGACCACGAGTCCACCGCCGATATAGGTAAGCGGGATATCGGTGATATATTTTACCCGCGTAAACCACTGGAGGGAGATGGCCCCTGTCGGCGGCGCATAGACCACCTCCACCATGCCGGTTTGGAGGCCGATCAGGACATCGGGAACAGAGAGGGGGATGGCCGCTACACCAACCTCATTAAAGATGGCCTGGGACATCGGTGATTCGTGCCAGATCCAGACCTTCGCCTTTTGGAGTTCGCTGACGCTGGAGATGGGGGTGGTGGACATCAGGTAGATAAACCCTGCCTCTGACCACCCTAAGAGGATGTAGCCTTTATCCTCCAACCCCTTCTTGAAGTAAGGTCCCATTTTCCCCAAGACGTAATCGACCTCTCCATAATCCTGGAAGAAGAAGGGGATGTGAAGCACGTCGATATCCTTAAAGAACACTGAGAGTCCTGCCGAAGTGAGGGCTACACCGTGAATTTGTCCGATCTGCATCTTGCGCATCATGTCTTTCTCGTCCCCTAAGACCCCCCCGGGATAGATCTTAAACATGACCGTATTTCCGGTCTTTTCCATCACCTCGGCGTTGATGGCATTGAATCGCTGTATCCACGAGCTTCCCTCGGGGGCCAAGGTGGCCATCTTGATCACAACACTATTATCCGCACTCTCGGCCCATGGGATAAAGGGCTGCGCCATCAAGAGGCCGATCACTACCACGGTGATAACGATATATCTTTGCATTGTCTTCTCCTATTCAGAACAATTCAAAATATTCATCCACGCGAGCCAACAGTTCCCGTGCTTTTTGCTGAGCCACGGTATTGAGTAGGGTCAATTCCGGCGCGCAATCCGCAGGGGTCTCCAGGACTTTTTCCAGGGTGGTTACAAAAAGCTCTTTGTCCAGGGCCCTGCGGGCATAATTGTCGGCATAATAGACATAGGCCATCAAGAATTTACCATCACCCAGCTCCAGGGCCCTCAGAAAATGTTCCTGTGCCTTCTGGAGATCGCCGCCGGCAACGGCGGGTCTGGAGGCGAGCCATACCCCCATGAAGATATGTGGGCCGCCGTAGTAGAAGCCTTCGTCAAGCTCCAAGGACCTGCGCATCATCAGCTCCACCCTGGGGAGTTCGGCCATTGCCTCCATTGAATCTAGATGCATCATGATCCAGCTTACCCAGCAGGTCGCAGCCCAAAAGAGATAGGGGACATCTTTTTTGCCGCTGGCCTTCACCGCCTCTTCGAATGCATCGAATGAACTCTGTGTAGGATCTTGGAATCCCCGCTGGGCCAAGGCGCGGAGGGCGTATCCCCGCGCCTTTTCAGCGATGAGTTTGAGATATTCCTCATCTTGGTCCGACGCAAAGACCGAGGCAAAGGAGGAATAGGCCTGAGCGGCAGCGATTAACAACTGCTCATTATCAGGCCATCCTTCGACCATGCCGTCCATTAGCATCAGATAGGCAGGCATGCCTTCGCGGATTATGCTCAGGTCAGATTGCTTGTAGGCGGCCGTGGCAACGTCTTGTACCAACAATGCGGCCGCGCCGACCCGTGCCTTTTTACTGTAAAGGCAGGCAGGCTGCAGGGAAATGATCAACAAAAAAAGGGAGATCCAGATCCACAATCGAGTAGAACCCATTTTTCCCCCTCTGAACGGCTTTTATAAGGGTTTTTCTTCAGCAATCCCCTTACGGTGTCTCATTCTTCTACGAAAACGGGACGATGTCAACCCTCAAAAGTTGGGGCTATGGTGAATCCTTCTTGCACTGGGTGGGTATTTATATTATCACATAGGTGGCATTAGATATAGAACCAGATGTAGGACCATATGTAGAAAAAGTAAGGTCACACACATTATGACTGAGGAGGCGAACACTGCATGAAACGTACCTATTCCCCGCCGGAGGTGATAAAGAAGAAGTGCACGGGGTGTGGGCTGTGCGTTGAGGACTGCCCGGCCTTCGTGTTCGAAATGACGGATACCAAGGCCGCGGTGGTGAGAGGTGATTGGTGTATCGGCTGCGGGCACTGCGGGGCCGTCTGCCCAGAGGGGGCCGTCCGGCATGAGGCAGTCCCCCTTGGAAAAGGTCCGCGGCCAGGACCCGGACCCGCCGCCGACCCGGAGCAACTTATGCTCCTGCTTCGTGAGCGGCGGTCCGTGAGGTCCTATCTCGCAAAACCCGTGCCCAACAAGGTACTGGAGCGGATCATCGAGGCGGGCAGATACGCCCCGACCGGGAGCAACAGCCAGAACGTCCACTACGTGGTGTTGACCGCCCCTGCGCAGATCGACCAGCTTCGGAGAATGGTCATCGCTTTTTATGAGCGGATCTTTAAGTGGATCCAAGGGAGGTTCGGTGCTTGCCTCTTAGCCCTGTTCTCCGGTCGCAGGATCGTTGAAAAGCTGCGGGAATCCATCCCCAAGGGTGAGCACGTCAAGGAGATAATGGATCAGGGGGGGGACTGTCTGTTTTATCACGCACCGGCAGTGGTGGTGGTCCATGCCGAATCATGGGACACCTGCTCGGCCTTTAACTGTGCGG
>CAYWLI010000093.1:0-8780 GCA_964459135.1 uncultured Thermodesulfobacteriota bacterium
GCTCAAGATATTTTGTCTTCACAAAAGACCATTGCCTTGACCGGTGCGGGGATCTCGGTGGAGAGTGGCATCCCCGACTTTCGCAGTGCGGGCGGGTTGTGGAGCAAATATGATCCTGAGGAGTATGCTCATATTAGTGCATTTCAATCGGACCCAGCGAAGGTCTGGCAGATGATCAAAGAAATGATGGAATTGGTCCTGGGTGCTGAACCCAATCCCGCCCATGTTGTATTGGCGGAACTGGAACAGATGGGCCTTTTGAGTTCCGTGATCACCCAAAATGTCGATGGTCTTCATCAACGTGCGGGGAGCAAAGAGGTCATCGAATTTCACGGCTCCAACCAGTGGCTGGTTTGCCTCCAATGTGGCTATCGTCAAGAAGCTGCCTCTTTTTCGTTTGAGGTTATCCCTCCCCCATGTCCTCAGTGCAACGCCATACTGAAGCCGGATGTCGTCTTTTTTGGCGAGCCCATCCCATGGGAGGCACAAACCAGGTCTTTTGAGGAGGCGAGGACGTGTGCTTTGGTTTTAGTAGTAGGGACCTCGGCAGTGGTTTATCCTGCTGCGGGGATACCTACCTCCGCGAAGCAAAGCGGAGCCACAGTAGTTGAGATAAATATGGAGCCCACCCCCTTGAGCGACTTTGTGTCCGATTATCTCATCCAAGGGTCAGCTGGCACGATACTCCCGCGGATCGTAGAGGAGGTTAGAAAACATATTTCTTAAAGAAATCTAGCCCCTTAGCGATTTGACAGCAAAAAGAATTTTTTTGCCACCAAGCCATAAGGTATTGCAAACAGCCATTTGTGGTGCTATACTTAACTTCAATTCCATGAAAAAGCTATCATTTCAACCCCTTTTCCTTCCCTAACCTATTCCCTGACCAGGAAAAAGTCGATATATGAGCGGGCAAAAAGAGTGTCTTGCATATTGAATATGAGAAGTATCAGGGAGGAAGGCTGACAGGGAGAAGGGTGAGAGAGGCATAGATTGCAGATGAACTTACATTTTGAAGACATAGAAGAGGCAAAGGTCCTCTTTGGTCCTCATAATGATCACCTCAAGGCTATTGAGAAAAGCCTTGAGGTTAAAGTCCACACTAAAGGAGGGGATGTCCGCCTTGAGGGGGATGAATTGGATGTCGAGCTGGCTGGAAGACTATTGAAGGAGCTTCAAGGGCTCGTGAAACGAGGGTATCCGATCTATGTCAGCGATATCGATTTTGCCATCCGAATCCTTTCAGGAGATCGCTCGGTCAAGTTGGAGACAATCTTTCTCGATACGGTCTATATCTCCTCACAAAAAAAGGTTATTACCCCGAAGAGTGTGGTGCAAAAAGAGTATATCGATGCCATAAGAACGTATGATATGGTAATCGGCATCGGTCCAGCGGGTACAGGAAAGACCTATTTGGCCATGGCCATGGCTCTTTCCTTTTTTATGAAGAAGGAAGTACAGCGCATTGTGTTGACCCGTCCCGCTGTGGAGGCAGGGGAAAAGTTAGGGTTCCTCCCAGGGGATCTCTATGAGAAGGTCAATCCCTATCTGAGGCCCCTCTATGATGCCCTGCATGATATGTTGGACTTCGATCAGGCGTCAAAATTGGTGGAGCGCGGGATCATTGAAGTGGCCCCCCTCGCCTTTATGAGGGGTAGGACGCTCAATGATTCTTTTGTCATCTTAGATGAGGCTCAAAACACCAAACCGGAGCAGATGAAGATGTTTCTCACCAGGATGGGTTTTGGTTCCAAGGTGGTGATCACCGGTGATATCACCCAGGTGGATCTGCCTGACGGGAAGCAATCAGGTTTGATCCAGATTCAGGAAGTCATTAAAAAGATACAGGGGATAAAATTCGTCTACTTCAATGAGCAAGACGTCATCAGACACCCCTTGGTTCAGGATATCATCAAGGCCTATGAACAGGCCGAGTTGCAAGGCAAATCAATGGAGACGTGATGTCATGAAGCAAACGGATCGAGAGAAAAAGCAAAGGGGGTTTTTCCCCCTTTTACTATTGTGGGGAAAAATACGGACACGGCCTTTTTGGCGTATTGTCAAGAATCCCCATCTACAGCGATGGCTTTTGCTGATCGTTGCCTCGTTGTCGATAGCTGCCTTGCTATCTCCACCATTGCACGATATGCCGCCGGCCTATACCGTAGGTGATATCGTCACGAAAGATATCAGGGCAGATCGTGATCTCTTGGTAAAGGATATGAGGGCCACCGAGCAGAAGATGGAGGATGCGGCACGCACGGTCCTGCCGGTCTATGATTATGCCCCTTCGCTTCTTCCGGGGCTTGAAGGAATTATAGATTCCATTTTCACGGTGATGAGAAGTGATACTGTTGGGGAGATTCAACAGAGAACAGTGGAGGAGATGCTGGGTTTTGAACTTACCCGTCGTGAATATCGGGCCTTAAGAGTCCATCGCTTCAATGAACATATGTTCAAGCGTGTAGAAGATCTCACTATCCCCCTGTTGAAAAGAGGGGTGGTGAGCAACAAGGATCTCCTCTTGCAGGAAGAGGGGATGGTGGTGAGAAATATCCAAACAGGCGAGGAAATGATCAGAAGGGATTTGCCTTCCATCCTTGATTATCAAGAGGCTAAAGAAGTGATCGCGAAGAACCTTGAAAATGCTCAAGGGCAGGATATCCCTGCCGATCTCAAGGGGGTGATGGTGAAGCTCGTTAATAATCTCATCTCCCCCAACCTCACCCTCAATAGGCAGGAGACCAATAGAAGAAGGGAGGTGGCGCGCACGCAGGTAAGACCCGTCTTCTTTCCGATTGAAAAAGGTGCGATCCTGGTGCGGAAGGGGGAACAGGTGACAGAGGAAGTCCTCCTGAAGCTTAAGGCCCTCTACGAAGGGCGGGGTAAGGGGAAAACACTGGCAATAATGTTGGGGTTTGTTTTTTTAACGTGTTTTTTTATTATCTCTTTTTATCTTTTTTCCACGAAGAACATCAGAAAGGTATCTCCCACTAACAAAGACATTCTTTTTCTTCTCCTCGTATTAGTTACCTCTGTGGGGATGGCGAGGATTTCTGCCGTCATCGCCGAAGGCCTTACTGGATCCTTCCCGGGGGTTCCTCTCAGCTCTTACTACTACTTCTTCCCTGTGGCTGCCGGCGCCATGTTGATCAGGATAGTTCTCAATTCCGAGATAGCCCTGATCTACTCCCTTTTTGTCAGCCTCCTGACTGGTCTTCTCTTGAATGAAGGTATCTTTCTCCCGATCTTCTATCTCATTGGAAGTATTGTGGGCGCCCATACGGTAGCCCGTTGCGATCAGAGGTCCCAGCTCATCAAGGGTGGTCTTCTCGTGGGATTGACCAATCTCTTGCTCATCTCTTTTCTGGGGATGAGCACTGCCAGGATTTTTGAGGCGGATATCCTCTTTGGCCTCGTCCTGGGATTGATAGGAGGGATTGTTGCCGGGATGATTGTAGTGGGGCTTGCCCCGATTGTGGAATCTATATTCGGCTATACGACAGATATCAAGCTGTTAGAGCTTGCCAATTTGGATCAGCCCATATTGAAGGAGATGCTCATGAAGACCCCCGGGACCTATCATCACAGCATGATTGTCGGCAACTTGGTGGAGACGGGAGCTAAGGCCATCAATGTTAATCCGTTGCTCGCACGGGTGAGCGCTTATTATCATGACATCGGAAAGATCAAAAAGCCACAATACTTTATTGAAAATCAGATGACGGGGTACAATCGACATGACAAGCTTACCCCAAGCATGAGCAGCTTGATCCTCGTTTCCCATGTGAAAGATGGAATCGAGTTGGCAAAAGAACATAAGCTGGGGAACAAGATCATCGATATTCTCAGGCAGCACCATGGTACTCGACTCATCAACTTTTTTTATCAAAAGGCCAAAGAACAGGAGAAACCAGGGGCACAGGAGGCGGACGAGCGGGACTTCAGGTATCTCGGTCCCAAACCGCAAACCAAGGAGGCGGGTCTTGTGATGTTGGCCGATGCCGTAGAGGCCGCCTCGCGCACCCTGGATGACCCCACCCCCGCCCGGATCAAAGGCCTGGTTCAGAAGATCATCAACGATATTTTCATTGATGGGCAGCTCGACGAGTGTGAGTTAACCCTCAAGGATCTCAACGAGATTGCCAAGAGTTTTAATATCATCCTTAATGCCATTCATCACCATCGCATAGAATATCCAGATTCACAACCAGAAGGGGAGCGACAGAAGAATGGAGGTAGTGGTCCAAAATCGGCAAAAAAGCCCAAGAGTAAGGACGAGAGAAGTCAGAGAAACGGCCGAAAAGATATTAAGCGACTTGGAGTGTCACGGGTGTGAACTGAGCATCCTCTTGGTCGACGATGATGAGATGACGCACCTCAATCTCAAATACCTTGCCCGAGATCACCCGACCAATGTCCTTGCGTTCCCTATGAGGGAGGGTAAAGATAAACATCTGCACCCTGATCTGTTAGGCGATGTGATCATATCGACGGAGACGGCCGAGCGCGAAGCGCATCACAGGGGTGTGACCTTAGGGGAAGAGATGGCCTTGCTTCTCGTTCATGGTATTCTTCACCTCTTGGGGTATGACCATGAGGGGGCTCCTGATGAGGCTGCCGCAATGGAGGCTACGGAACAGGAGATTCTGAGTCGGTTAGGCTTTGGGGGATAATGAGCGAGACGGAAAGTAACTCCTCATCACGTTACTGGGATACTGAATCGACTCATAAGACAAGGGGTAAATTGTACAACGCTCCTTTAGTCACGGTGAGAGCATTGATAATTCCCCCCCCTGTCGTCTCTCAGCGAGCTCGTCATGGCCTTTAATTGAGCCCACGGAAATTTTGGCAGTAGAAGATGGAAAAGCCCCTTATCAGTTCCTCTCCCGCATAGATCTTTACTTTTTTTATCTCTGCTACCCGGTCGAAGGCCTTGGCAAAGCTCTCTGGCAGGGGGTAACCTAACTTGTTTATATAGAGGGCATTAAAGCCGATTTTATCCTCGAACCCTTCCCATAGGTCATACTGGCTTCGCCTGCGGCCGGTCAGATTGAGCGTGTAGACAGTGGGGTGATCTTCCGCATAGAAGGCGATTTCACTGACATACTGTCTTTTATGACTGATAATAAAGATATTGTCTCGCCCCACTTCGTTGAGGAGCGCGCTCACCTCCGCACCCAACTCTCGCCATCCCTTCAATCTACTGGAGGGGAATCTTTCAGCCGGGATATGGGCGCCCAGGCTTACCGCCACTGTCCGTAACGTATCCATGCTAAAGGTTGAGATAGCAATGATTGATCCCAGGAGCATTGCCGAAGCCAAGATCCATTTCTTCGTCTTATCTCGCCACGTTCCTTCCCAGACTACCGCTACGGCCACGATAAAGGCGGTTACATAAGCGGGGGCGGCCCAATTTATATAACAGACTGAAAAGAAACTCAGGATAATGAAAAAACCTAACAGAGGTATGGAATAACATACCAGCAAGAGATATCGGTCGTCATGATAGAAGATTCCCCTGTTGCACCCCTGCCACAAGCCGTAGAGTACGAGGAGAAAGGTAATGGGTGTGAGGATGCCAGCTTGGGGTCCGAAGAACCAGATAAAGGTCGTGAGGGCGCTTAAGTTTTCATCATCCACCAGGCCGGCTGGTTGTGTGATGGAGGTCCACTGGTTGAGGTAATTCCAATAGAGGGTGGGGGATAAAATGAGGAAGCCGATAATTATGCACAGGTATGGCTCCTTTCTCCTCAACCATGATCTTTGTGTGGGGGAGAAAGCGAGATAGATAAAAAGAGAAGGAATCAAAGCAACCATGGTATACTTACTGAGCAAGCCCAGCCCTAAGCTGACCCCAGCCAAATACCAGTATCCTCTCTTCTCCCCTGACATGGCGCGATGTAGGAGAAGAATTGTAAGCCCCCAGAAAAATATCAGCGGAGGGTCGATGGTCATAATGACTGAACCGAGGGCAAAAGCGGGGGTGGCATTGGCGATGGCAAAGGCCCAAAATCCCACCTTTGAGTTAAAAAGGGCCCTGCCGAGGCAGAAAAGGATGACACTGCTTCCCAAAGAGAACAGGACCGCCCCAACGCGGACGAAAAAGGGGTGGTCTCCGCCAAGATGGGTAAAGAAGGCGATAACCCACGCCACCATGGGGGGTTTACTGTAATAACCCACGGCGAGGTTCCGGGACCAATCCCAGTAATAGGCCTCGTCAGGAGCGAGGTCAAACGGCGTGAGCCAGATATAGAGGAGATGAAAAAGAAAAAGCCCTATAGCCAAGAACCAAAAAAACCTCTCATAGCTTTTATCCGTCATGGTCGTCTCTCGCCTTGCATTTTTCATTTACTCCTGTGCTTACCAATGATTTCTTCTATTTTATAATCGAGATGCCGTCTCTTCATCCAACTGACGGCCAAAAGATCGGTAAAGGCCCTGACCATTCTATTGCTGATAGTGTACTTTGTCGTCCCAAACCTCCGGGGTCGGTGGTTCACCTTGACTTGTGTTACGGTGCAGCCCTCCATCTTTGCAAGGGTAGGGAGGAAGCGGTGCATGCCGTTGAAGAGCTTCAATTTTTGGAGACACTCCCTCTTATATGCCTTCAGGGAGCAACCGGTATCGACGATTTCCTCCTGGCTCAGCTTATTCCTCACGAAGTTGGCTATCTTAGAAGAAACGATCCTGATCCACGGATCCTTTCTTTGGTGTCTCCATCCGCAGACTATATCGAACTCCCCTATCTTTTCCACAAGGCGTGGTATATCGTGGGGATCATTCTGGAGGTCTGCATCCATCGTTACCACGATATCACCCTGGACGGCCTTAAACCCGGCATCGAAGGCCGCGGTCTGACCGGTGTTTTTTTTGAAGCGGATTATCCGTATCTGTGGATCCTGCGAGGCGGCCGCTTTCAATATCTCAAGGCTCCGATCACGGCTTCCGTCATCCACGAAGACGATTTCATATGACCAGCCTAAAACAGATAAAACTTCCCGTAATTCCGCAATCAGGGGCTTGATATTATCCTCCTCATTGTAGACTGGGATCACAATGGAGAATTTTCGTTGTGACATATTTCGGATCGTCAACCTGGCCGTTACTATTTTAGAGAAAGGTGATTATAGGCTCTTTCTCTTCTTTTTTCAATAGCAGGCTAGCTCATTCTCGGTGCAATTCTTCTTTTATCTTTGAATATTGGGGTATGAGGATCAAGAAGGTATTTTTGATTAAAGAATCTTTCTTATGGTGCTTGATGGTTGCTGATCACGACCAAGCGTTCCTGTTCCACCCGTCCTGTGGTGATTAAGAAAATGGGGAGGGTGAAGTCTTCTTCCACTTGTTGATAATGCCCCTCCTGCATAATACAAAGAACCCGTTGGGGTGAGCGGAGGAATGCTTTGAGTTCTTCTTCCTCTTCAAGCCAGCGCATCTGGTTGTACCCCGTATAGTACATAAAATTCGCTCCTTCCAGTTGATAGACCCCGAGTTGGGCTCCCGGGCTCATGGAACTCACGATGGTCTGAGAGAAAGGACGGGAGGATTTATACTTGTTGATCTCCGGCACGATACGTGTCGCGCCATAAAGAGTCAGGGCACAAACCATAGCGACAATTACATAAAAGGGGAGTCCACGACGTCTATGGCGTTGGGCGAGGAAAGCGAAGAAGCCGCCGCTGCCCATAATAAAGGCAGAGACCAAAGCGATCTCCCAAGGGTGTTCAAGATAGTAGGTTCCTTTCACGGCCGCTACAATGGGGAGACTGATGGCCGCAAGGGCCAAGGCGATGATCAGGACTATGAGGGGGATAGAGACGATGCGGGTTTTCGCCCCTTCTGCGCCAAGGGGGAAAGCTTCCAGGAGATATCCCACCATCAGGGCCGCTGCCGGGTAGAGGGGTAAAAGGGAGGGTTCAAGTTTGAACTGGGCAAGGCTGAAAAAGACAAAGGTGACGACAAACCAAAAAAAGATGAAGACAAACTCTTTTTTTCTACCCTTTGATGAGAGACCATACATCATGGCCGAAGGGAGAAAAATAATCCAGGGGATGAAGCCAGCGGGAAAGTTCACCACATAATAGTACAAGGACCTGCTCTGAGAGGTTGTTGCGAAGAAGGTTGATACAGCCTGCTGAGAGAGGAGACCCTGTAGGTACCCTCCTCCCCCAGAGAGGTACGCTAGAGAGAGCCATCCTCCAATAAAGGCAACAAAAAGGGCAATCCCCGGAATGTGGGCGGGGTCATTAAAGAACCGCATCTCACGCTGCAGGAGGAAATACCCCACCACTACCACAATGGGCACAATCGCCCCAATCTGTGGATTTGTGAGTACCCCAAGGGACATAGCACAATAGGCCAGCAGGTAGAGTATCCACCTTCCTTTCTGCTGAAGGAAACCCACATAGAAAAAGGTGATGACCGCTGTAGTAAAAAAGGTAAGGGCGGCGTCTGTGTTGGCCCGGCGGGCGAACCAGAGGAATGCCACATTGGTAGCCAAGATAAGGGCTGCCAAAAGAGCCGTCTTTTCACTGAAGAGTCTCTTGCCGAGGAAAAAGAGGAGCACGAGTGTAAGCACGCCAAAGAGGGCGGAGGGGAAACGGGCCGCAAACTCATTCATCCCCCCTATGGTCTTTGCCGTAAAGGCGATAAGCCACAAGGGAAAAGGAGGCGTGCCAGGATAGACCTCACCGTTGAGGTGAGGGATGATCCATCCTTCTCCCTGCAGCATCTCCTTGGCGATCTGGGCATGACGGGGTTCATCTGAGTTCCAGAGATCT
>CAYWLI010000094.1:0-8670 GCA_964459135.1 uncultured Thermodesulfobacteriota bacterium
CCGGTTGCATCTTTTATGAAGCCAGCAGCAGTGGGGCCGCACGCCTGACCGACACCGAAAAAAAGGGTGATAAATCCGAGTCCTGCGGACGTCAATCTTCCCCCCATAGCATCCCCTGCAGCAGCAGCCATAATCACCGGTATGGCAGATACGGTGATCCCAAATGTGATGCATGATAGATAAAAACCCGGCAATGCTTGCCAGAACGTAAAAATAAGGTATGAACAGGCAAGGGTCAGGTAAGCAAGGAGGGAGCCATACCGTCTCCCCACAACATCGGATATACTGCCCCATAGCACACCGCTCAGGATGCTGAAGAAACCAAGGATGGCGAATATCCCCCCTGCGGTCTTCGCTGAAAGACCGATCTCTTTTGTCAGGTAGGCGATGAAGAAGGTAAAATAGATGACATACGAAAACCCGAACATGAAATAGACGGCGCCAAGCTTCCAGATCTCGTTTTCCTTTACCACATCCCGCCACGCCGAAAGTAACAGAACCTTTGGCCCATCCGAGGGATCAACCTCATGTATATCGTCCCTGCCATACATGGAGAGGCCTTTTTCCCTGGGGTTGTCCCGCTCCAGCGCATACACAATAAGAGAGCCGATCAATACAAAAGCGCCCATTAGATACCATGCGTATCTCCAACCGCTCGGACCAAATTCAACAATTACATAAGGAAGGAAAGCCCCTACGATAGACAAACCGAGGCCTGTCCCGATGGTGGCGATACCCGTTGCCAGCCCCCTCTTTCTCGTTGCGAACCAAACAGCCGGTAATGCGATGGCAGGAATATAGGCGCTACCATTTCCCATACCGGTAACCAATCTCGTGAAGAAGGCAAAAGCAAAAGAGCTTGAAAAACCTGTCAAGAAAAGACAGATCCCCATTACTATGAGTGATATAAAAATAACCCTCCTCGCCCCAAAACGCGACGCAACAAAACCGCCGATGACCGCAAAACAGAGATATCCGATAAAATTACCGGTGCCGATAAGGCCTACTTGCGTGTAGGTGAGCGACAAACCCTCCTGCATAGAAGGGAGGATAACCGAATATGACATCCTGCCAAAGCCATGAGCAAGGAGTACAACAAGCGTCCCGGTAAACGCGATAACCCATGCATAGTGTCTTTTCATAAGCTCTCCATTCGACGTTCAGACATAAGATCGGAGCCATCTATATTAGGAGTCATAAAGTCTGCGTTTGCGATTTTAGTAACAATGTAACATTATATTCGAAGGCAGAATTATCACTTGAGTTGGGGATCAGGAACTAACATTGCCTAACAACTTAATTCAGCCGGTGTAAAAAATCGCGCCGCTGATTTCAGAAGTTAGGCAAAAAGGTATGCCATATCAGCCATAAACAGACTATTGGTAGCATATAAACATAGGAAACGGGATTCTCAACCTAATTGCTCCTTCTACCGGGCAGTCCAGCACACACGCATTGCAGTGCCAGCACTCTTCAGGATAACTTACCACCGGTATCTGTTTTTTCTCCGAACCCCAGAATACATCCTGCGGGCAGACATCGGCGCACACCCCGCATGCGGAACATTTGCCTTTATCTATTATCGGCGGCATACTGATGCTCCCATTACTGTTTTTCCCGCCATTCAGTGAGCGGCTTATCACCGACTTTTTTACAGATAAGCATTTTATTATTGTACTGCGGATTCATAAAAGGATAGTCGGAGCGCACAACATCATCCCTCGTCTCTTTCCGTTCAAGAGCGGAAATAAATATCGCTTCTCCCACATCGAACGCATTGAGCACTTCAAGACAGTGCATCAACTCATGCTGATTCTGTGCTATTATTTCCTTATATGCCTTTTTCTTCAATCTCTGCACATAACTGAGACCCGCCTCTAACAAAGATTCAGAGCGAACCAGGCCCGCATAATCGTACATTACCTGTGCGAGGGCGATATTCACTTCCTGCCAGGTGGCCCCTATCTCCCGCTTCCGTATTTGATCCAGTAACTTTTTCTTTTCCTCAATGTGAGACGCTACGCTGTCAGTTTCTATACCCTTTGAATTTTTAGCGTACCCGGCGGCATTATCGCCGGCAAACCAGCCCATGACCGCGGCACCCGACATCCCACCGAAATATTCATCGCCGGCGGCATACAACCCCTTTACCGACGTTTCTGCTTTTTCATTATAATAAACGCCCCCTCTGGTGGATAACTCGTACGTCATGAATTCAACGGGATGCTTCCTGATGTCTATGTTCTCTTCCTTGAGATGATTGATCAGCGAGGTATTGCCTTCATTACTCAACCCCCACATCATATAGGTATAATCATCCTCGGAAATACCCCTGCAGTCCATGTAAACCGGCCCCTTGCCTGATTTCATGTACCCTTCAAAGAGCGATGTATAATAATCCCCGATGGCATCACCGTATCGCTTATCCGGTGTGGTGACAAACGGTCCTACCGGTTTATTCGCCGGGTCTCGAACCACGCCGATCCATGAACCTTTGCCGTTTCTGGCAAAATACTTGGGGCCTGCCCATCTCCGGGGTATCTCCATGTTGACCAGCTCAGCCCCGGCCCGATACGCCATCGCCCGCCCCTCGCCGGTGGTTGACGGCGGGTCAGAACGGTTGAACATCCAGCCGGGGGTCGGACTAGGATATAACCTCGAACAAATGCCGGTCCCCAGCACGACACTTTTGGCCTTGAATACGATTACTGTATCTTCCCTCGTACCGGTGCCGATCGCACCGATAATACCTGACTCATCGCGGAGCAGGTCAAAGACCGTTACCCTATTGATGATCTCCACGCCTCTTTTCCGGGCCTCCTTGGTCAGGACGTGTTTCTGGTTCAGCCCTGCATACTTTAAGGGGTGGTACTCCGGCATTTCCACTCCAGGGACCGCGTGACCGCTAAACTCCCACTTCCCCGTCGGTTTCATGGGAATGCCCCAGCTTTCCCACAGCTGTGCGATTGCGAAGGTCTTCTCCAGATACGTGCGTACATAGTGCTTTGTCCTTATGCTCGCTTTTTCCAGGAAGACGATACTCCGTTCGGCCTGACGTTCAATATCCGGACCGTGTATTTCCGGGATGTAACACATGAAATGGTCATTGCCGGTGGCTCCGGCACCACTGCGTACCGTATTTGCCTTTTCGGCAACGATAACCTTGGCCCCCCGTTCACCGGCCCGTATAGCTGCCATCAGGCCGGCGATGCCGCCGCCTACGCACAGGACGTCCGCCTCCAGCACTTCTTCTTTCATGATCAACCTCGTTCCTGGTTATGAGAAGTGTAACACACCCGGTCTTCGACCTTACCTCTCGGCGTTTTTTGACCGAGGTATCTTACAATCGCAAAATCCTTTCCGCATTCAGGTGACAAATCCGTTCTTTGTCATCATCATCAATCTGCGCTGACTCAATGAATTGCGCCGCTTCCGTGCTCGATTCATATGGATAGTCTACTGCAAATAAGACCCTGTCAGATCCCAGTACTGAGCTCACGAATTGTAATACCGGCTCCCAAAACATCCCACTTGTGGACACATAAAAATTTTCCTTGAAGTATTGGCTGAGGTTTTTCTTAAGATTCTTATAGATTTTTGCGGAGGCAGGGTCGCTCTTTTTCTCTTCCAGTAGTCGACTGTCTAACCGCCAGAGCCAGAACGGCAGTGCCTCTCCTAGGTGGCCGAGTATAATTTTCAAGCCGGGATACGTATCGAAAAGACCGCTGCACATAAGACGTGTGGCATGCAAACTTGCTTCGGCGGCAAAACCTGCTATAGCACTGGCCAAACCGGGATAGGCCAAATAAGGCTTGAGCATGTCGGCGGGCGGCATCTTTGGATGAATATAGATGGGTACATCCAACTTTTCCGCCCGTTCAAATATAGCCCAGTATTTCCGGTCGTCAAGAAATTCCCCGCGGATGTTCCCGTTTATTACTCCCCCCTTCAGCCCAAGTTTTTTCACAGCCCGCTCAAGCTCGTCAGCCGCAGCATTCGGGTCCTGAGGGGCAAGGGCAGCAAAGCCTGCGAACCGTTCCGGGTATTGCTTGACTGCCTTTGAAAGTCTATCATTAACAACCTTCGCCATCGCGGTGCCGTCTGCTACCTCGAATAACTCAACCCCCGGGAAGGAGAGGGAAAGCACCTGCATATCGATACCCGCTTCATCCATCACCTTCAGTCTTATTTCTCCCAGGTCGCTTATTAAATTCTTATTCGGGAGATCAGGGTCTAACAATCTGTACTTCGTTGGTGACCACCAATCCCTTACGAATTTTTTCCCTTTTTCTTCAACAAAGTCTCGTTTAGGGAATTCTGTTCTGGTGTGTAAATATTCAATATATTCATCCGTATGGAAGTGTTCTTCAACCGCGATTTTTTTCATTGGATTCCTCCTTAACTGACGGTTGAGTTCTATTAATAGAAGCATCACTAGCAGGCTTTAAAAAAAAAGTCAACTGGATTACGCTAGTCAGTCAAACTCATAATCATTGATAAATATAAGACATTATTATAAGATGAACCCATCTCGCATACCGTTATGCAGCACATGAAGATTTTTGTGAGATCGTTTGTATCTATCGTAAGGTTGTCCGAAATTATAAGGAAGAAATTATGAGTCTTACCATTACCAGAATGTTAGATTCTGATATACATCAGATAATGAATATACAATCTGAAAACCAGCGTAAAAACTTAACTCCATCCCAACAGAAAAATGGCTATTTATCCATTGCCTTTTCAGTGGCCGAATTCAAGGATTTTGATAATGATCTTTGCGTCGTTGTCGCGAAGGAGCAGCATGAGGTCGTTGGGTATTGCTGTGTTTCAAGCGCCGCATTTAACGCTCAATTCCCTATATTGGATCAAATAGTAGGGGGTATTGCTTCGTATGCTATTCCGGACACAAAAGACATGCCTACCGAGGGAAAGAGCTGCATCTATGGCCCGGTCTGCATTGCACGATCTCACAGAGGAAAGGGTGTGCTGGAAAAACTATCCGCATTCGGGTTGGAGATTGCAAAAGACAGGGGTTATGCATATTGCTTTTCTTTTATTGCTGCTGACAATGTACGCTCGTTACAGGCACATATGAAACTTTCCTTTCATACAGTCGGCACCGTCAATCATAACAATAATGAGTATGTCGTTATTGCCTGTACATTATAACCACTCTAAAGCTCATACACAGGGAGCTGCATAAGGCGTGTTTTAACCAGGTGTTAATACAATCCAAGCACCTCAGGTTACTCGCGGCTTTATGTATTGGAAGAGATAGGAGCTGATAGCGGTTTATGTCATTTTTAAGAACAAATTACGTCATATCTCCTCTGCTGTATCAATATTCCTGGATGTGGAGGACTATTCTCCTGTAATATCAAGATATTAGAAGAATGATGACAAGGGATTGTTGGCATTTAAAATGCAACAATTTTTGCGGATCAAAAAGAGAAAGGTGATACAGGAGGGCATCGAAAATGAGAATACGAAAGTCAATAATACTGTTGTTGCTGGTCGTAGCGCTTGCGATTGTTGTGTTTGTGGTAGCATCCCCTGCCGCGCTACCGCCGGGCTCTTATGATAAGTTAAAGGCAGAGGCCCAGGAGAAACTCACCATCAAGATAATAGGTGTCGAGACAAGGGAGCAGAGTGATCGGCGCATCGAGGTCCTGTTTACGGCGGAAGTGCTTGCAGTGGAGCGCTCGGAGACGTGCCTCAAGCCGGGGGATACGATCCAGATCCAGTCCTATCGATGGACAAAAAGATATGCAGGACCGAAGAACCCCCCCTTGCTTCCCGTTGGGTGGATCGGTATCGCGTATTTGAATAAGGTGGATATCGACGCCGAAGACGCGGACAACCTCTATACCCTTGCCGCGTACGGAGCCAGCTTTGAAGAGAGTCAATAGCTCCGTATCAGGCCGATGGGGTTATAATAGAGCACCTGGAAAAGCCGGAAGGCAGATCAGTTGATTTACCATAACATAATAATAAAAGGAGAAATGCCATGTTTTTCAGAAAAGTAGCAGTGGTGGTATTATGTTGCATGTGCGCAACGGCAGTCGCATACGCCCAAAGGAGTCTCCCTGCACCCCAGGACCCCGAAAAGGTCGGAAGAATGATGCTGACCCGTACTGATATGCGACTGAAGGCTCAAGCAGAGGACTACCTGAATCAAGGTAACCTTGATAACGCAGTACAAACATTGCAGGGCATCTCGAATCAATGGGTGTCACATTGGTTTCTTTCTTTTGCCTACGAGATGAACTTTCTTTACAAGGAAGCGTTGATCGAGAATGATTGGCTACTCCAAAAGAGCCAGCGCAAAGACCTTACTATTGAACTCACTGAGAGGGAACAAAGGCTTGAAAGAGAAATAAGTGATATGGACCAGGATGTTGATCCCCAGCCACAAAAAAAGGCTCTTTGGACCTTTTAGAAACGTATTAATTAAATCAGGAGATTTAATGAAAAATAAGCAATTGCAAATCTTGTTGTTAATGAGCATCCTGGCTTTGAGCATGATGTTGGCACAGAGCCTCATAGCTTTTGATCAAGATGAAGCAGTTACAATAGTTCTACAGGGGAAAAACACAACACTCTATTCACCGTTTGAAATCACAAGGACCATAATATTTAGAGACGGAGGGACCATCGCCATTGTCATAGAAGACGGTATGGGGAGTTCTTTACCGTTCTGTCTGGATGGAAGGATTAAAAGACCTTCACCGCTTCGTCACCTGTATATCGGAGCAACGCATCCCAGCGAGCCCCAAGCGGAACAAGTACCTATCGGTTCAGCTGCGGAGAAAGCTATTCTCACGATCTTGAAAGAGGCCACGATGAGCGAGCCCGGCCCACACTCACGTGAAGATCTCGTTGAGCTTGTAATAGAGGAATTAGAGAACAGATAGATAACACGCCAACATAAAGACGCAACTTTGGTAATGATTAGCCGGTTGAGGGTATAGTATTCTTTTATGCCTCACCGGCTAATGTGTTTACCGCCCTACCAATGTCCACACAATAGCAAAAAAATCGTGGGAAGAGCGGAGCGGGCAAAAACAATAATATGAGGTCGCCCTTGACGGGTGAGAAAAAAAAAGTGATAATGCGGATAAAGCCTACGGTATAGGCCTCCAAAAAAAACAAGATAAAACATAATGCAAGACCTGTCCATGATAGACCTTTATGTTCTTGGACGAGGATGTAATGCAGTAAGTATATTGTCATGGCCACTTTTATCATAGGAACTGATGGACAGCACCTAAGGAGGTTATGAGTATGGAGGGGAAGACAGTCAAAGACACGAGCATCATCATGTCACATGCGGTTTCGCCACAGGATGCAAACGTAGCTGGCAATGTCCACGGTGGCGTTATCATGAAACACATCGATACCGCTGCTGGAGTCGTCGCCGCCCGTCATGCACGGTGCAACGCCGTAACAGCTTCCATCGATAGGCTGGACTTTCACAATCCGGCATTCATTGGCGAGCTCCTTACCATCAAGGCCAGTCTCAACTTGGTTGGTAAGACCTCAATGGAAATCGGCGCCAGGGTTGAAGCAGAAAATCCTTTTACCGCGGAGAAACGACACATTGCATCAGCATATCTCACCTTCGTTGCCCTCGATGAAAAACACCAACCAAAAGAAATACCGCCTCTGATTTTGGAAGATGCAGACGAAAAGCGGCGCAATCAAGAAGCAATCGAAAGAAGAAAGATTCGTCTCTCAACAAAGAACAAAGAAAAGAAGGCCGCGACATATACAAAGTAAACCTTATAAAGAGGGGACCATGAAAACAACAAAACGAGTTACCGTAGCAACGTTGTCCGGGGTCCTTTTCGGATGTGTCTGTTACGGCTTTGCTTCCATGGGGCCGGGGGAGCTTGCATGGCCGGTGGCTGTACAGATCATTGCAAGCCGCACCCTCATAGGATTTGCTATCGGAATAAGTTGTCTTACCATAGTCCATTGGTCTGTACATGGATTGCTGATGGGAGTAATATTCAGCATCCCTCTGGCATTCAGCGGGCTGATGGCTCCTGCAAGCCCTGACTATAGCACAACCGAAATGTTTGTATGGACAATAGTACTCGGCATGGTATATGGATTGCTCATCGAAGTCATTACGTCGGCCATTTTTAAGGCAAAGGCTCACACCTGAAACAACTCCTTGAATAATATCCCAAAATAACAATCGGGGAGATAGAAGCCTGCTTCTATCTCCCCGATCTCTAGCTCCCCACCGCACTCGCCGTTGTTATTTTCCCGCCTCAGGGAGTTTCGTAGGGGCCCCCATGATACTCAAAGATTTCATTTCCCAAAGCCCAAAGATTGAACGATCAAGATCTTTTGGCTAGTTATCTTCTCTTTGTTCTTTTCTCACCTTTTCGATCAAACCAACCAGGCTCTCAATCTTTGGCTTTGGGGGGGCAAAGATTCGGTCCAACTCCTCCTCGGAGTAATGCTCCTGCAGTAATGCTTCGATATCCATCTGGCCCTGCCAACAACCGGCTATGAATCGGCAGGGGAGCATGTTATTCTCGAAACGGCAGAACCTAAAATTGACCTCACCCCCCACCCTGGGACATCTGATGGTCTTGTCATCGTATTGCTCAATCACTGTATACTCCTACACCGATGGAGACGCACTCACCGACT
>CAYWLI010000095.1:0-8559 GCA_964459135.1 uncultured Thermodesulfobacteriota bacterium
CCTGATCTTCCGTTCTACCTCCTGCATCAGCCGCTTTCTATCCTGCATGGTGAGCCCTGCGGTCTTAATGGGTTGTCCTATGTCGATTCGAACCGTTCCCGTTTTGATTTTTAAGGTCGTTCTGGGCATGAGCGCCCACGACCCATCGAGGGTGATGGGGCAGATGGGGACCCCCGCCTTGATGGCCAACGTAAAACCACCATTCATAAAGGGCTGCGGGGCCCCGTCATATGAACGGGAACCCTCCGGAAACATAACCACCGAGGTCCCCTCACTGATTTTGCGCGCTGCGATCTCCATACCCCGGTATGCCCGTTTACGCTTCGAGCGGTCGAGGCTGATATACCCCGCCGTACTCATGGCCCACCCCAAGACCGGAATCCTGAAGAGCCCCACCTTGGCCACCCAGCGGAACTGTATCGGGAGGTGGGCCAGCAGGACGAAGATATCAAAGGTCCCCTGATGGTTGCACATGTAGATAGCGGGTTGTCCCTGGTCGACGTGTTCCAGTCCCTTAACCTGTACCCTCACTCCATTAGCTTTGAGGATGAGCCAGCCCCACAGCCTGGCATATCGGTGTATGACATTCCCCCGACGGTCAAAGGGGAAGGTGAGAAAGGCGCAGATCCCCAAGACCACGGTGAAGACCACAACACATGACCACACAAATATCGTTCTAAGCAAATGTCTCTCCTTGCAGCCGTTCAATAATTGCTTTCACTTCTTTTTTTATGGCGCCGTTCAAATCATAGGGCGACATCCCTTTCTTGTCGGCCTCTACTACCTGCTGATTAAAAGCGAGGTGCCCTAAGAATGGTATCTCCGTGAGCCCCTCTTCGATCAATGCTTGGTCATCGGGGGAAGCCACCTTATTCCCCACACCATATACCTGTTGTACCCCCAGATCCTTGGCCAATCTCAAAATCTGGCGGGCCGTGGCGATGCTTCGTTGCCCCGGCTCCACCACAATGACGAAGGCATCGACGTGTTTTGTGCTGCCTCGGGTGAGGTGTTCCAGACCTGCTTCCATATCGATGATGACCACCTCATCCCTCCCGACCAGGATATGGTGGAGCAATCCCTTCAGCAGGACGTTCTCCGGGCAGAAACATCCCCCCTCGGCCTGGGGGATGTTTCCCACGATGAGGAGCTTCACCCCGTGGTGGGTCACGCTGTAGGTGTCGGGGAGGTCGTCGACTTTAGGGTTCAACTTAAAGACCCCGCCGAAGGTCCCTTTTTGTGCCCCGGTTCGCTCCTCCACGAGCGGGGTCATCTCCGCCAGGGGAGTGACGTCCTTGAGCAGTTCCGGAGGAAAGCCGAGGGCCGAGGCGAGGTTGGCATCGGGATCTGCATCGATGGCCAGAACTGTATATCCCTCCTCGGCCAAATACCGGGCCATCACCCCCGACAGGGTGGTTTTCCCCACCCCCCCTTTGCCTGCAATGGCGATCTTCATGTACTCTGCTCCTTTTCCAGAAGAACAAACAACTATCAGGGTTTACCTTCTCACCCCTGTGAAAATATCATGTTTCCCCTCTGGATTCAAGGATTCCTGTCTTGTGGTTATCTTCCTTCAGATTTTCGATGTGTCCGACCCCCCCCTGAGTTGACAACCTGAGGTCGTCTCGCTGGTACTTTAGCATGCTTCGTGACCGTTGAGATTCTTGACCCTTGAATCCTCCGAGAGAGAAGGAGGTCTACAATCATGGCGAGGTCAACGTGACAAAATACATCATAGTGATGGTCTAAACTAATTAATAAAAACATTAACATCTTGTCCATCTTTTGTCAAGCATTGGGGCCCGTCGTTGTCTTTTCTCCTTCTCAGTGTTATAACACACGAAAGAAAAACTTTGTAATCGGAAGCAATCTTATGAAGGGCAACGAGATGCTGTGGCACACCATGGAGGCAGAGGCGGTCCTTGTTCAACTGAACACCTCTTCCGCAGGTTTGACGGAAGAAGAGGCCCGCACACGCCTGGAACAGCATGGCCCCAATGAACTTACCGAGGGGCAGGGGGTTTCCCCCCTTAAGATATTTTTCGATCAGTTCAAGAGCATTCTCATCATCATCCTTCTGGTAGCTGTCGGACTCTCCGTCATCTTGGGGGAGAGCGTCGATGCCATCGTCATCGGCGCCATCCTTCTCTTTGCCATCGGCTTGGGTTTCATCCAGGAATACCGGGCAGAGCGGGCCATGGAGGCCCTCAAACGGATGGCCGCACCTACCGCTACAGTGATCCGCCGAGGTAAGGAGCAGGAGATAGACGCTCGCGAGTTGGTCCCTGGGGACATAATTGTATTGAGCACCGGTGATAGGATACCGGCGGATGCACGCATCCTAGAGGCGGTCAATCTCAAGGCCGATGAAGCACCCCTCACCGGTGAATCCGTCCCTGTGGAGAAGACCTCTGTGGGCTTGGGGGATGATGTTGAGGTAGCTGAACGTAAGAACATGGTCTTTATGGGGACAGCAGTGGTCTACGGCAGGGGTGTGGGGGTGGTGACCGCCACCGGCATGAAGAGCGAATTCGGTAAGATAGCGCAGATGCTCCAAGCAGTAGAGGTGGCCAGGACACCCCTTCAAAAAAACCTCGATCGCATGGGGAAATGGATTGCCATCGCTGGTCTTTTACTCTGTTTCCTCCTGGGAGTCATCGGGGTTCTTAGGGGCCATCAGGTCATAGAGATGCTTATCTGGGGGATCAGCCTCGCCGTGGCCGCTGTCCCAGAGGCCTTGCCGGCCGTGGTTACTATTGGGTTGGCTATCGGTGTGCAGCGGATGGTCAAGCGGCATGCCTTGGTGAGGAGACTGCCGGTGGTGGAGACCCTGGGGTGTACTACGGTCATCTGCTCGGACAAAACCGGCACCTTGACCCAAGATCAGATGACTGTTCGGCGCCTGTGGGTGGCTGATAAGTCCATTGATGTGTCCGGGGTTGGGTATGAGCCACAGGGTGCCTTCTCCTTAGAAGGAGGGCAGTACGAACCTATAAAGGACAAAGACATGGAGATGCTCTTGCTCGCCGGTGCCCTGTGCAACGATACCCATCTCACCCATAGTGAAGGTGGGTGGGAGATCAAAGGGGATCCGACTGAAGGTGCCTTGGTGGTCCTCGCGCAGAAGGCCGGTTTGGAGCAGGGAAAGCTGGTTCAGGAATACCCCCGCATCGGAGAGATCCCCTTCTCTTCGGAGCGAAAGCGGATGACTACCATTCACCGATCCCCCGACAACCAGATCGCCTTTATGAAGGGGGCACCGGAAGTCGTTTTGGATGCCAGTGCCTATATTTCCAGAGGAGGTAGGGAGGAACCCCTGACCCTCGAGGAGCGGGAGCGGATGCTCGATTTCGCCCGCGCAATGGCCGGGGATGCCCTGCGGGTCTTAGGGTTCGCATATCGCCGTCTCCCTGATAAGGAGGGATGGGATGAGTCAGTGGAGGAGGGAATGGTCTTCGTCGGCCTCGCAGGGATGATTGACCCCCCCCGGGAGGAGGTGAAGGAGGCCATCAAGACGTGTGTGAGGGCGGGGCTTAAGACGGTCATGATCACCGGAGATCATCAGGTTACTGCTGAGGCCATTGCCGCCGAGTTAGACATCATGAGAGGGGGGCAGATAGTCAGTGGTCACCAGCTTGAACAGTTAAGCCAGAGAAAATTAGATTCCATAGTTGAGGGGGTCGATGTTTATGCCCGCGTCTCTCCTGCCCACAAGCTGAAGATCGTCACGGCCCTGCAGGCGAAAAAGCACGTCGTGGCCATGACCGGGGATGGGGTCAATGACGCCCCTGCCCTCAAGCAGGCCGATATCGGCATCGCCATGGGGATTACCGGGACCGATGTTACCAAGGAAGCAGCAGACATGGTTCTCACCGATGACAACTTTTCTTCCATCGTGGCGGCGGTGGAGGAGGGGAGGGGGATCTACGGCAATATAAAGAAATATTTGGTCTACCTCCTGTCGTGTAACTTGGGGGAGATCCTTCTTATGGCGGTGGCTATCCTCTTCGGCCCCTTCTTTGGTCTGCCGGCAGGAATCATTCCCTTGCTTGCCATCCATATCTTATACGTGAACCTCGCCACCGATGGGCTCCCGGCCATCGCCCTTTCCCTCGATCCTCCGGAGACGGGCATTATGGAGGTACCTCCCCGGCCGAGGGACGAGACCATCTTTACACCGGGGGTGTTGCGCTACCTGATGGGGGCAGGGATGTGGACCGCCTTCGTTTCACTTGCGATCTTTGTCTGGGCAATCCATGCGGGCCGGGGGGCAGTGGAGGCCCGAGCCCTCTGTTTTGTTACCTTGATCCTGATACAGTTTTTCAATGCCTTCAACTGTCGGTCGGAACAGCGTTCGCTCTTCCAGATTGGGGTCTTCGCGAATCGGTGGTTGTGGCTGGCTATCCTTTGGGAGTGCGTCATCCTTATTCTCGTGCTCTATATCCCCGTACTACAGGGGGCCTTCCGCGTCTTCCCCCTGGCTGTTGGTGATTGGCTGATCGTCATTTTCTCCGCCTCCACCATCTTCATGGTTGCTGAGGCGTACAAATTGATCAATAGAAGTAGAAGAGGGTAAGGTGCTAGAACTTTCTCATTTTTATAAAAGCGGCTGCATTGAGATAGGAGGGATTCTCTTTCACGCAGCTACGTTAGATCGCGCCAACGTTTGGGAAACGTAGTTGATAATGACTGGAGGTGTTGATATGAGTAAAGAACAGATCCCGAAAGTTTCGGTAACACCTTCTTTTTGTTTTCTCTATGCGTCAATAGTTGAAATCGAACCTCCGCTTCTTGTTGGTCAAGGGCCATATGGGGAGAGACGAATCATTAGTATTACAGGTGGTTCTTTTGCCGGCCCCCGACTATCCGGACGCGTACTACCCGGCGGCGCTGACTGGCAAATCATTCGGAGAGATGGCATCGCCGAGTTGACGGCACACTATACCTTGCAAACGAATGATGGCGCTCTGATTTATATCACTAATTGGGGATTACGCCACGGCCCGAAAGACGTGATGGAAAGGCTGGCCGCAGGTGATGAGGTTGATCCACGTGCATATTACTTTCGTTCGACACCGATGTTTGAGACCGGCGCACCCGGTTATGCATGGCTGAACGGTATTATCGCGGTTGCAACTGGCGAAAGACGCGCAGACAAGGTACTCATTACTGTCTATGAAGTTACCTAACAATGATCTGCTCCATTCTATAGCATCGTCCAAAAGAATGTATTGCAGCATGAATTTAGGAGGGGCTGCTCAGATGATCCTCGTCCGTGTATCGTAATCATATGGAATTATTAAGGTATTCACGAGAATATGTTAGGGTGACATCTTGTTGAGCCTCCTTAACAAGTCCTACCTGAAGATTTTACTTGACAAAGATATTATATAAAATATACTACAAATATCGTAAAATATATAATTAATACTCTCGATCTCTTACCCTAGGTGTCGATAGGCTATTGAAGTAGGCTATTGATAAGGAAGGGAGATAGAAAGGAGGCGATAGGGTAACAATAGGGAAAGCAGGCTCAAAAAAATAGCAAGCCTTACCAAGGAGGTAAGCCATGAAAAAGAAATTTTTGATTTGTGTGTTAGCTGGTATTTTCGTTGCAATGTTTCTCTGTGCTGGGCCCAATGTAGCGAAGGCCGAACCGGAAAAGATAACAATAGGATTCGTCTCCATTTGGCCTATGACGCACTTCACGCACGTAGATCAAATACCCCGATACTTCAAGATGGTGGAAGAGGCTACTGATGGTAAGTACACCATCGACATTCAATGGTATCCGGTTGGGACGTTGCTGGGTGGAGGTGAGATCTACGACGGGGTCGTTAAGGGTATCGCAGACGCGGGTATCTCTTCGTTTGGCTATGCCCCGGGTCGCTTTCCAGTCATTATGGCCCTCAATCAGGCTGGCGTTGCTCCGCCGGAAAATTGTAATGCCGCCTCCGACACCGTCTGGGAACACTATAAGTATTGGGACCCGGAGGAGCTTAAAGATGCAAAGGTACTGTATCTTGCTGGCACTGGACCCGGCTGGCTGCATACAAATAAACCGATTCGCAAAGTGGATGAGATGAAGGGTTTGAGAATACGATGCACCGGCGGGGGTGTCTTGGGGGTTAAGGCGGTTGGAGGTGACCCAATATCTATGCCAATGGGTGATGTGTACATTGCAGCGAAAAAGGGGATGATCGACTCACTTATTTCCCCGCTTGAGACGCTTGAGGGGTGGAAACACCACGAAATTTTCAAATATTCCACCTTTGTCCCCTACTTCTATTCCGAGTTTTTCCATATCACGATGAACTGGGATAAATGGAACTCATTGCCAAAGGATCTTCAGGATGCTTTTGACGCTGTCGCCGAGGACGCGGTGGAAGACGCCGGTCAAATCTGGGAATATAACCAGCAGCACGCGATGGACTTTGCCAAGGAGACCCCTGGAGGACATGAGTTTATTTATTTTTCTAAGACAGAAGTGAATAAGTTAAAGAGGATGCTGGCACCAGTGAGAGACCAATATATCGACAAACTGAATGAACAGGGTTTTCCTGGAAGAAGAATAGTTGATGGAGCGACTAGGATTGTAGAAAAATATAATAAGCGAAACTATAGGGCGTGGAAACCCGAAAAGTAGGTCGAGTCTGAAATGTAACATATAAAAACTGTATAAGGGGGTGCCCTCCTCGGTGGCTCGGGCAGCGTGGTGAGAAGGGTACCCCCTATAAGATATTGTGGTGAGGTATCAAGGCACGTGGATTTTTTAGACCGCATTATTCGATTCGTGAGTAAGTTCTGTGACCAGATCGCTCAGGCTGGCGTATTTGCAATGTTCCTTCTTGTTGTCGGCAATATTGTGCTCCGTATGGTCTGGAGACCATTTTTCGGCACGTACGACTATGTCTGTTTTATTGCGGCGGTATTGGTTGCTTTCGCCCTTGCCAATTGTGCTGTGCAAAGAGCTCATACCCAGGTAGAGCTGCTGGTGGCGCGCTTTCCTCAGCGGGCTCAGGGGATTATTGGTAGCATTACCGGTATTCTCAGCCTCGGCATTTTCTCCTTGGTAACCTGGCAATGCATTGTGTTGGCCAACGAAATGCGGCGGGCTGGTGCAGTATCCATGACAGGTCTTTTCCCTTTTTATCCCTATATATATGCGATAGCCTTTGGTGTTGCCTTGCTCTGCTTGGTGATCCTTGTTGACGTTATTCAGTCACTCGGTAAGGCGGTGAAGGGATGAGCCCGAGCACGATTGCCATCATCAGTATTGTTCTTCTGATTTCCCTCTTCCTCATGCGGATGCCGGTAGCCTATGCGATGGCTCTGATCGGCTTTCTCGGCTTTGCTTATATGACTTCGGTGTCAGCTGCTTTGAGCATCCTTGCTAAGGATTTTTGGGTGATGTTCTCATCCTATTCCTTAACGGTGGTTCCCATGTTCGTATTTATGGGTACCATTGCCTTCTATTCTGGGATGGGTAGTCGCCTGTACCAAGCTGCCTTTAGATTTCTCGGGCAACTACCTGGTGGTCTTGGTGTCGCCACCTGCTACGCTTGTGCTGCTTTCGGTGCCTGCTGTGGGTCAACCACTGCAGCTGCGGCAGCCATGGGTAAGGTAATATTGCCTGAGATGAAAAAGTATCATTATGATCCAGCCCTGGCTACCGGCTGCGTTGCCTCTGCAGGTAGCCTGGCAATACTCATTCCGCCAAGCACCATCTTGATTATCTACGGGATATTGACTGAGGAGTCCATCGGTAAGCTTTTCGCTGCTGGTATTCTCCCCGGCGTACTCCTCGCTACTTTTTTTGCCCTTACCGTCTTTATTCTCTGCCGGCGGAACCCCAAGCTTGGCCCGGCCGGGGTGAAAGCTACCTGGAAAGAGCGGGTCGCATCTCTTGGTGGTGTCGTTGAGATGTTTGTCTTGTTTGGCTTGGTTATGGGTGGTCTTTTTGCTGGGTGGTTTACTCCTACTGAGGCGGGTGCTGCGGGTGCTGCTGGAGCACTGCTTATTCCCTTGGTGAGGCGGCAGCTTACCTGGCGAGGATTTTTAAGTTCTCTCACCGAAACAACGCGGATAACGGCTATGGTCTTTCTCATTGTTACCGGAGCCACTGTTTTCGGCCATTTCATGGCGGTGAGCAGAGTTCCCTTTGAGCTATCAGAGTGGTTAGGTGGACTGGACGTATCCCCAAAAGTTATTATGGGGTTCATGATCTTTGGTTATTTAATCGGTGGCTGCTTTATGGATTCGCTCGCCCTGATTACCCTTACTGTCCCAATTCTGCTTCCGGTGATATTAACTCTGGGCTTTGACCCCATATGGTTTGGGGTGATCATAGTGTTGGTTGGTGAGATGGGGGTCATTACGCCACCGGTGGGGATAAATGTGTATATCATCAAGGGGGTGGCCCCGGATGTGCCTTTAGAGACCATATTTAGGGGAATATTCCCCTTCCTTGCTGCATTAATTGTGTGCGCTATCATTTTGATCCTCTTCCCTCAGATCGCCCTCTTTTTGCCTGGTTTAATGGAATAAGTTGCGAAGAAA
>CAYWLI010000096.1:0-3127 GCA_964459135.1 uncultured Thermodesulfobacteriota bacterium
AGCAACAACCTCATTGCCTTTTATGTCTATGATGGTGTGGGATTAGTAGCCAAGATTACCCCAGCCAGTGAATACTATTTTTATCATTATGACGGCCTCGGCAGCACCGTAGCCATCACTGACAGCAGCGCCCAGATAGTTAATGCCTACGCCTACTCACCCTATGGTATGGTGGGCGCGCAAGAGACCATCCCCAATCCCTTCACGTATGTAGGCCGTTTCGGCGTCATGGCCGAAGGCAATGGCCTCTACTACATGCGCGCCAGGTACTATGATCCTGAAGTGGGGAGATTTATCAATAAAGATCCGATTGGATATGCAGGGGGGATGAATCTGTATGGGTATGTGGGGGGTAATCCAATCAACTTTGTTGATCCGTGGGGATTAGCATTCAAAAGATGGCTATTTATGACCGAAAGTATCGGCGGTGGTTACAAGTATGTGGGGGGTGAAGTAGGCACATATTACTTAATTGATCCATCTACTGGTGAGTACCATCAGTGGGATTATTTTGCTGTAGGGCCAGGTTTTGGATATGGTGGTGCACTGCAATTAGAAGGAGGAGAATACTTCGCAGATGTAGATCCATGTCAAATAAGCAAACATTCTTTTATGGTTTCTGGCTTTCTTGCTGCTGGCGTTAGAGGGTTTTCAGGACAAATTACTACAACAAGCTTTTTGGGCAAAGGAGGTGTGGGAAACACACTTGGTTATTCGGTAGGGCTTGGAACTGGGATTACAGGGATGTATGTTTTTTCTGTTTATTCTCGCAAAGGTAATATACGTGACCTTCCAAAACTGCACCAAGATCTGTATAAAGAGTTAACCAAGAGAGTCAGGCAGTAAGATAAGACGTAAGTTAGGAGGGATAATATGGCTTTAAAAAGAATTACCTTTAATTTTAGTCTAAGTGATAAAAAAGGGTTAATGGAAGTTTTTTTTGGAAAAGGTGCTTTAGCATGTTTTTCAAATTTGTTTATTATTATGTTATTAACCGTAGGATTTTTTTTAATCCCATTCGAATTGGATTCATTAATAATAAGGTTTTTTATTTTGTTAATCCTTATATATAATTTTCATTTATTTTTTAGAACCACAATAGAGATTGTTGTTGAAGAAAAAAATATACAATTCAGGACGTTCCAAAGATATCGAAAATTTCCATTTTCAAGAATTCGGTTGATTAAAATTTACTATTTTTGGACTGCGCTAATGTCTACAATTATTGTAAAGACTAAAGATAAATCAACCAGGTATTATCTATGGGTGCCTCGTTTTGGAGAAAGATATGATTTATTCTTAAAGCTTGTAGAAACCCTCAAGGAGAAAGCTAAAGGTAGGTTCGAGTTTAAGTATAAAACATAGGAAGGAACTAGGGGACGTTGTTCAAAATTATCACATTTTATTGAGATGAGGTAGGAAGCGCAGATGCCACGTCAGGCTCGATTAGATACTCCCGAGGGGAAACTAGGGGACGTTGTCCAAATCTTTCACTTTTCAGGAATATGCTCAATCCATGACCAATAATACCCAAAGCGATACGGTGATTTCCACAGCGGAAACTAGGGGACGTTGTTCAAAACTTTCACATTTTGGTTGAAAAGAGGTAAGAAGCGCAGATGCCAGGTCAGGCTCGATTAGATACTCCCGGTACCCTTCATCATGGTTATGGTGCGGGGGATAGATGGTGTTGCGATCTTTCGGGGAGGTATTAGGGGGACGTTGTTGAAAACTTTCACTTTCAAAGTAACTGAGAGTAAAGGGGTGTTGATATGCCGCGGCAGGCTCGTTTAGATGCTCCCGGTACCCTTCACCATGTTATGGTGCGGGGGATAGATGGTGTTGCGATCTTTCGTGATGATCAGGATCGTGAAGAGTTTTTAAGCCGTATAGAACATCTTGTAAATACTACCGGAACGAGGATACTAGCATGGGTCTTGATGGACAACCATATCCATTTATTGCTGTTCAGTGGTCCTTCAGGGATTGCCACCTTTATGCGTCGATTATTGACCGGCTATGCAATATGGTTTAATCGCCGCTATCGGAGAAGTGGTCATCTGTTTCAGAATCGGTATAAATCTATCGTGTGTGAGGAAGATGTCTATTTATTGGAGTTGGTGCGCTATATACATTTGAATCCGTTACGGGCATCGGTGGTGAAGAGAGTTGAGGAATTGGATCGGTATCGATGGAGTGGTCATAGTGTCTTGGTGGGGAAGCGGGACAATGAGTGGCAGGAATGTGATTACGTGTTAAGGCAATTTAGTGGCAAGCCAAAGACTGCGCTGCGGGTCTATCGTCAATTCGTCCACGAAGGAGCACATAATGGTCGCAGGACGGATTTAGTGGGTGGCGGGTTGGTTCGCAGTATGGGGGGATGGTCATCCGTTGTTTCATTGAGGGGCAGGAAGGAAAAGATGGCATATGATGCGCGGATTCTTGGGAGCGGTGATTTTGTCTCGGGGCTTTTACAGGAGGCGGATCGCACTGTCAGGCGGCAGGTTTCCTCAGGAGAGCGGGGGATTCTTGTCGACCAGGTGATAAAAGCAGTGTGTCATGATGAGGGGATAACAGAGGCAGAGCTACGCAACGGTGGGCAGAGAAAACGAGTATCGCGAGCGAGGGCGCGAATATCGTATCGTTTGAATCGAGAGATAGGGGTGCCGATGGCAGAGATAGCCAGACAGGTGGGAGTTTGCACCTCGGCGGTGGCCAAGGCCATACAAACGATAGAAGTAGGGGAAGGAAAGTGAAAGTTTTCAACAACGTCCCCCTTTTTTGGGCCCACTCTTCATAAAATGATTTCTTTGATAAAAGGAGAAGAGGGAGATGATACGGAAAAAAATACTACTGGTTTTGGTTTCGCTGGTTGTAGTGGCAATTGCCCTGCCGTGTTTTGCCGGCAAGGTCACCTATGAATACGATGACCTCTACCGCCTGACTAAGACCATCTATCCCAACGGCAGGGTCATCGAGTACACCTACGATAAGGCCGGCAACCGACTCAGCGTCATTACCGGGAAGCTATTTAAATATCAGGTGGACTTTGACGGTGATGGGGCGACGGATATCGCGGTATGGCGTCCTTCAAATGGCATGTGGTACATCAAAGATCAGCCATACC
>CAYWLI010000096.1:3227-6720 GCA_964459135.1 uncultured Thermodesulfobacteriota bacterium
ATCGCGGTATGGCGTCCTTCAAATGGCATGTGGTACATCAAAGATCAGCCATACCAAGCCTGGGGTAACTCGGGTGATATCCCCGTACCTGGTGATTATGGTGGTGATGGGGCGACGGACATCGCGGTATGGCGTCCTTCAAATGGCATGTGGTACATTAAGGATCAGCCATACCAAGCCTGGGGTAACTCGGGTGATATCCCCTTGGCCTGGAATATCTGGATTCTTAAGCAGACCGGGCTCATTCCATAACAGCGAGGGGGAAGAGATTGTAGAAGTATCCCTCGACTATTATTGTCTAAGAAAAAACAGGGGTAGGTATTAAATAGTGCTAAGGCCTACCCTTTTTGTGTTTCGACTGAAGATCTTTTCTGAAAAAGCTATCTATCAATAGCTCCGCTCGGCCAGGAATTTCAACAGGTGATGTAAGACCGGGTGGGAAAAGTCGATGGAGGCGGCGATGGCCTCGGCCTTATCGAGCCGCTCCTGAATAAAGTCTTGGGCCTCATCCAGGACCCCCGCCTGGAGGACGGCGTCCTTGGCCGCTGAAAATTCCGACAGGGCAAAGAGGTCGTGCGGGAGCTGAGGATTTGTTCTTGTCTTGTATTGATACCCGATGGTGATATAGGTCTTTTTTTTGCGCCGCCAGTCGCTCCCCACGTCTTTGCCGAGGGATTTTTCATCCCCGACAAAATCCAAGAGATCGTCTCTGACCTGAAAGGCCATTCCGATATGTTCCCCCATCTCCTGCAGCGATCCTAATACATCGGTATCGGATGAGCAGGAGAGATAGCCCAATTCAAAGGCCAGTGCAAAAAGCCGCGCCGTCTTTTGAAAGATCATGGGGAGATAGTCATCCAGGGATACGCCATCTCTGGTCTCAAATTCTTTATCCCTCGCCTGTCCCTCACACACCACGTACATGCCCTCGGTAAAGGCCTCAAGCATGGTCATGAGGTGGGGTGATTGAACGGTGAACAGTTTCTGATAGGCCATGGCGATCATGGCGTCTCCCGATAATAAAGCGGTGCCGACATCCCATTTGGTATGCACTGTCTGGTAGCCCCTTCTGAAATGATCGTCATCCATGATATCGTCGTGGACGAGGGTGAAATCGTGCAAGACCTCGATGGCTATTGCAGCGGGGAGGGCTTTTTCGTAATCAGTGCAGAAGTGTTCCGCCGTAATGAGGGTGATCAACGGGCGAAGACGTTTTCCCGGCAAGTTGAAGAAGTAGGCGATGGGGTCCCCCAAAGCAGCAAGCTTTGGAAAAGGAGCGAATTCACGCAATTCCCGATCGATGCGCTCCTGATAGGGGAGTAATATGGCCTTTAATGATTCTTCCATCGATTTACCATAGCGTGAGCAGAGATTTCGTACCTCTTGCGTTCAGGAATGTTGTGGCACACAAACAAAATGATGACAGCATATCCTATATGTTTTGTCAATAAAAAATATCATCTGGTCGTTCATGTCACCCAAAGAGAGTTGTAATTCGCTCAGATCTCCCATACAATGTTTTGCTACTGACGAGCGCCCGAAGAGGAGGGATATTTGAAGGTCAAACTGGCAAAGCGGGCAGGGTTTTGTATGGGGGTGCGGCGCGCCATAGAGATCGTGCTATCGGAGATCAATGAGGGGACCCACCCACTCTATACGTACGGCCCGCTCATTCACAACAGGCAAGTCTTGGCCCTGCTCGAAAACAAAGGTGTTACCACAACCGATACTATAGAAAATCTGGACGGGGGGACCATGATCATTCGGGCTCACGGTATCCCACCGCATGAGCGTCGTGCCATCAAGGCCTCGGGCCTCAGGATCCGGGATGCCACCTGCCCCCGTGTGGCCCGGGTGCAGGCCATTATCAGCTCTCATACCAAAAAAGGGTATAACGCCATTATCGTGGGCGATAAGGCTCACCCAGAGGTCAGAGGCCTCATGGGGTATGCCCATGGCAGGGCTTACGCCATCAACAGCCCGGAGGAGGTCACGAAACTGCCGCGCCTCAAGAAAGTGTTCTTGGTCGCCCAGACCACCCAGTCGGAACATAACTTTCAAGCGGTGATGAAGGCGGTCAAGGAGCGTTTTCCCGAGGCCATTATATTTGACACGATTTGTGACGCTACCCATAACCGTCAACAGGAGGTACGGGCCTTCGCAGGACATGTGGATGGGGTCGTGGTGGTTGGCGGCTATAACAGCGGCAATACCCAACGGCTTGTTCAAATCTCCCAAGAGGCCGGCATGCCGACCTTTCATATCGAGACCGAGCAGGAGTTGAACAAGGAGCGATTGGCGGATATGGAGGTGGTCGGTGTCACGGCAGGGGCCTCAACCCCCAACTGGATGATCAAGAGTGTGGTCAGGGAGATAGAGGCGATCCAGAGCCGTCAAGAAACCTTCCTGGGTCGATGGTTCATCAAGGCCTCACGGTTTTTGCTGATGAGCAATTTCGTTGTGGCAGCGGGGGCCTTTGCCCTTGCCTATGCTGCTGCCGTCCTCGCCGGGAGGAGTGCCGGCCTCATCTATCCCGCATTAGCATTTTTTTACATTTATGCCATGCACGTTTTAAATCGTTTCCTCGATAAAGGCGCCAGTGCGTATAATGATCCAGAGGTAGCTACCTTTTACAGGAAATATCGGGCCTTTTTGATAGTATCAGGAATCGTCTCTATTATATTGGCACTTGCCCTCTCATGGTATCTGGGGCTTTGGGTTTTTTTCGCCATGGTAGGCTTAAACCTTCTGGGGATCGCCTACAGCATCCCGCTGGTGCCTGTGAGGATCAGGCATCTGTGGCGATACTCCAGAATTAAGGACTTCCCTGGCTCAAAGACCCTTTCAGAGGCCCTGGCATGGGGGGTGGTCATTGCACTCCTTCCGTTGTTGGGGGGGCACGCAAGAGCGTTGCTGGCTTCTTTGGCAGCATTCATCTTTGTATTTTCCATTACGTATATCCGATCAGCCCTCTTCGATATCTTCCAGGAGCAGGGGGATCTCTTTGTCGGTGCCGAAACCCTTCCCATTACCCTGGGAGCGGAGCGGACCCTCTTGCTCCTGAAAGGTGTGGCCCTCTTTTTGGCATTGTTTTTGATCGCAGCCCCCCTCTCGGGCGCGGTCGGACCATTTTCGTACCTCCTGCTCTTCACCGTCCTTTCGTCGACCCTCTGTCTGTTTGCCTATGAGCGGAAGTGGCTTCACCCTGGCAGGCGTTTTGAGGCCCTGGTCGAAGGGAATTTCTTTTGGGCAGGTCTCTTGGGCCTGATCTGGCAGGTCTTTTTTTGATTGTAGACTTCACATAGGATGCGCAGGACGTCATGGTTGAAGATGAAGAGATTCTAAATCTGTTGCGAGAAATTGGGGGTATGTTGGGTTTTGCCAACAACGAGATGGCCTGGGCCTATCTCGGCTGTATGCTGGCGTCTCTGCTCTGCGTTATCTACGGCCTGATCCAATGGAACAGGGGGGAGAAGCGCTCGAGGCGGAGGCG
>CAYWLI010000096.1:6820-8493 GCA_964459135.1 uncultured Thermodesulfobacteriota bacterium
GAAGCGCTCGAGGCGGAGGCGATAGCTCTATGCCCTTTGAGGAAAAGACAATGGGTTTTATTTTTACTATCTGTATCGTCATCCTCTACCTCATGGTTGTGTGCTACCTCGTATACAAGGGGTGGAAGCGGACTCGGACGACTGCGGACTATATGATCGCGGGGCGGGGGATGCACCCCGGTGTGATGGTCCTGTCTTATGGGGCGACCTTTATCGGCACGACAATCATCGTCGGGTTTGGGGGGGCAGCGGCCCTGTTCGGGTTTTCCCTCTTGTGGCTGAGCTTTTTCAACATTATGGTAGGGATATTCATCGCCTTCGTTTTCTTCGGCACAAGGACCCGCAGGATGGGGTTGGCCCTCGATGCTCATACCTTCCCTGAGGTGTTGGGTGAGCGGTATCAGTCCCGGTTCATCCAGGGATTTGCCGGGTTGGTGATCTTTGCCTTTATCCCCATCTACGTAGCTGCGGTCCTCATTGGGATCGCCCGATTCATAGAGGTCTCTCTTCATATTCCCTATGCCGTGGGTCTTCTGGCCTTCTGCCTGTTTTTGGCCTTCTACGTCATCATGGGGGGGCTCAAGGCCGTGATGTATACCGACGCTTTTCAGGGTGTGGTTATGTTCGTCATGATGGCGATCCTCTGCCTCTGGACCTACCATCTCCTCGGCGGGATCATCCCCGCGCATCAAGCCCTGACGGACATCGCCCCCTTGGTCCCGGAGAAGTGGGTCCGTGATGGGCACCAGGGGTGGACCGCGGGATTAACACTGGGGAGCCCCTTCTGGTGGATCGTCTACTCCAGCATCATTTACGGTGTGGGGATCGGGGTCCTCGCGCAGCCTCAGCTCGTGGTGAGGCTGCTGACGGTTTCATCGGATCGCGTGTTGCATCGATGGGTATTGGTGGGAGGGGTATTCATAATGGTCATGACCGGCGTTCCCTTGATTGTCGGCCCCTTGACCAACGTTATCTTTGTGCAGAGGTTCGGCGAAATATCTATAGCTGTGGCCGGGGGGAATGTGGACAAGATCATTCCCCAATACATCGATACGGTCATGCCCTGGTGGTTTGGTGCATTATTCCTGATGGGGATGTTGGCGGCCTCCATGGCTACCGTGAGCTCCCAGTTTCATGTCGGCGGGACCTCCCTTGGCAGGGATTTTTACGGCAAGGGCCTGGGATTGGGGAGGACAGGAGCAGTTTTCTTCACCAAGGTGGGGATGGTCCTGACCATAAGCGCGGCAGTCATATGGGGTTTGGTATTGCCGTCCAGTATTATTGCTGTTGCCGTTGCCTTCTTCTTTGGGTTGTGTGCTGCTTCCTTTTTGCCCTTATATTGCTTGGGTCTCTATTGGAAGGGGGTCACGAGGGGAGGGGGGATCGTGAGCATGATAGGGGGACTCTGCCTGAGCTTTTTCTGGATGATCTTCTTCCATCACCAGGAATCGGCAGCCCTGGGGATCTGCCAGATCCTCTTCGGCAGGGCGAACCTGGTAGCGGACTTCCCCTCCACCTCCTGGATATGGAAGCTGCAGTACGTAGACCCCCTTGTTATCGCCCTCCCTGTTTCCTTCGCCCTCTGTGTGGGGGTGAGCCGTATTACACAAAAGATGCCCAAAGCTCACCTCAAGCGCTGTTTTACGTACATCAATAGAAAGGGTTCTAGGATT
>CAYWLI010000097.1:0-8362 GCA_964459135.1 uncultured Thermodesulfobacteriota bacterium
GCGGTCATCCCTCCCCGCCGTCGGTCATGGGCCCCAAAGATCTCCTTAAATTCTGAAAAAGAAGTCTTACCCCTTCCCACAGCCACCAGGGTCCCCACGATGCTGCGAACCATCCCCCGCAGGAAGGCGTTAGCCTCGATTGCTATCACAATTAAATTGCCCTCCCGGCGTTCGATCTCCAGACTGATGACCTCCCTGATAGAGTGGCGGCTTTCATCACCCGAGGCCCGGAAGGAGGAGAAGTCGTGGCTCCCGATGAGCAGCTTTCCACATCTTCTCATGGAGGGGAGAGCAAGCTCGTGCGGAATGAACCAGGCGTAGTCCCTCAAGATAGCCGAGGGATAGGGCTGGTTTAAGATATGATATTCATATACCTTACTGCGGGCGCTGAAGCGGGCGTGAAATTTTTCCGCAACCTCCTCCAACCCCTTTACCACGATATCAGGGGGCAGGAGGCTGTTTAACCCCCGCTGCAGGGAAGGTAAATCAATTGTACTCTCGGTTTTAAAGCTGGCCACCTGTGCCAGGGCGTGGACCCCAGCATCGGTCCTCCCCGCCCCGATGAGATTTACTTTTTTTTGGGTGATCTGGGCAATCTGCTCCCGCATCACCCCCTGGATAGTCCGGAGTCCGGGTTGGATCTGCCAGCCGTGATATGCGCCCCCATCGTATTCAATAGTCAGCTTGATATTTCTCACAAGGCAAGCCTTCTCACCCACCCCTCCTGGAGGTGCACCACCCCCTCGGGGCACACCTCCTGACAACAGTAACAGCGGATGCACTGATGATAATCGATCTCCACTTTCTTGTCGTTGAGGGAGATGGCCTGAGGCGGACACGCCTCGGCACAAACCCCACATACCTTGCAGAGGTCTCTCGTGATGATAGGTTTTGGCGTAAAAATATTTTTGAGTGGCCGCTTAATAAAATCAGGCAGGTTCCACTGCACGTCGAATCGCGCCGGAAGGCGAAACGGGGCTACGGCTACCTCTTCTACCTGCAGACCCTGGACCTCTATCTGCTGTGGATCGGTCTCCTCAAACCCTCGCTGCCTGGCGGCCTGGACAGTAAGAAGCTCCTCGACGGGGACGCCGACGATCCGACAGATGGTGGTATCAAGGGCAAACGGGTTCCCGCCAGCGAGGATCAACCCAAGGGGGCGGGGGTTACCGTTGTTCGGTCCTTCCCCCTCCATGCCGGTGATCCCGTCTACAATGGTCAAGGCCGGATTGACGACCTGGCAGAGCTCTGCCAGCATCCCCGCAAAATAGGAGTGATCGGTCCCCGCCTTGAGGTGCCACTGGGCCTTGCGCATCCCCGGGATACAGCCGAAGATATTCTTCACCCCCAGGGTGAGGCGGGTCTGGGAATGGGTCTTGACCTTGGGGAGGTTGATGACCACATCGGCCTCCAGGACGGCCTGCGCCAGTTCAATCCGGCGGAAGGTGTAGTCATCGCCCGTCGTTATCTCCGCCACCTCCTTAAATTCCACCAGGGGGCAACCCACCTCATCCGCCACCTCCGCGATCCCCGCCTGGGAAGCGACGCGGCCTAACCCCCCCACAGCCGGGCTGTCCCCGATGGCCGGAATTCCCCCCACCTCCTGGACCAGCTTGATCACCGCCTTTACAAGAGAGGGATGGGTTGTTACGCATTTATCCGGGTGCTTTCCTGTCAGGAGGTTGGGTTTGAGCAGGACTTTGTCCCCCCGCTTGACAAAGGCCCCCATCCCCCCCAGGGGTTCTAAGACTTCTCTAACCCCTACGAGTACCTGCGGGTAGTCGTAGGTAGGACATTGCACGATGGCAACGTGGCTGTTCATGGACTCAGGATCCCTTCAATGGGGGATATAACATGGGAATGATGGCCAGCAGCGTGGCCTTAATCTCCCAGGGCATTGCTACGATTCAAAGGCCTTGAAGAGGAGGACGCAGTTAACCCCACCGAACCCTGCGGAGATAGACAGCGCCGTCTTCACTTCCTGTTCACGAGGGCCGTCAGGGACATAATCCAGATCGCACTCCGGGTCGGGGAACTCGTAGTTGATCGTGGGATGAATTATCCCATGGTTCATGGTAAGAACGGTGGCGATAGCCTCCACCCCACCGGCCGCACCGAGGAGGTGCCCGAGCATCGACTTGGTGGCGCTGATGGGTATCTGATAGGTATGGTCTCCAAAGACCATCTTGATGGCCTTGGTCTCGGTTAAATCGTTCAACTTGGTTGACGTCCCATGGGGGTTGATGTAATCGACTTCCTCCGGCGCAACCCCTCCCATTGCCAGGGCCTGTTCTATGGCCCTGCTCAGCGGAATGCCCGTAGGGTCTGGCTCGGCAAGGTGAAAGGCATCGGCAGTCATACCATAGCCGGTGAGCTCGGCATAGATGGGAGCGCCTCTGTTGAGGGCATGATTCAGTTCCTCCAGGAGGATTATCCCCGCCCCCTCTCCCATGACGAAGCCGTCCCGATGCAGGTCAAAGGGACGGCAGGCCTTCTGCGGCTCGGCATTGCTGGTGGACATGGCCCGCAGGGCGATGAACCCACCAAACGTGAGGGGGGTGATGCACGCATCAGACCCGCCCGTGAGGATCATCTCCTCAGGGCCATCTTGTATCCTGTTGTAGCTCGTGGCAATGGCGTGGCTGGCAGAGGCGCAGGCCGAGGAGATCACGTAGGTAGTCCCCCGCATGCCGAATCTCTCGGTGATATTGGCGGCCACGGAACTGGTATAGACATTGGGGAGGGCGAATGGGGAAAGCCTCCGGGGACCCCCGTGCTTCAACAAATTATCGTAAGAGCCCTCCATAATCTCCATATTTTCCACCGCCACCCCCAGGATCGCCCCGAACTTGAAGGAATCGAAGTGGTTAAGCTCATACCTTCCCTCCGCCCCCTCCCGGGGCAGGAGCTCCACTTCAGCATCCTCCAAAGCCATCTTGGCCCCCACGAGGGCAAACTGGGAGGCCCGCCCCATGTGTCGGTCAGCCTTATGGAAGGGGAGGTAATCGTGAAGGACGAAGTCTTTTATCTGGGCACCAATCCTCGTCCTGAACTGCTCCATATCGAAATTAGGGAAATCGACTAGATCTATCCCTGTCTTTCCCCCCATGAGAGCCCTCCAATATGCTTCCTTCCCAATTCCTATGGGGGTGACCGGACCTAACCCCGTGATGACAACCCTCTTGCGCTGCATATTTGAAATCCCCTTATTCGATATAAAGAATATAGTACCTGTAAAGATAACGGTATCGAAAGAATTTTTCAAGAAGAAACTGATCTCAGCTTGACTATTGGGGATATCTATGGTTTTTTGGTAAGTAAGAACCGAGGAAATTGAGATGATCGACCGGGCACAAGCATTGGCTCTCCTCAAGGAGTATTGTAAGGAGGAGGTTCTCATCAAGCACTCCGTGGCCACGGAGGCGGTAATGCAGGCCTTGGCGAAGCGGTTAGGCCATGATCCCGAGCAATGGGGGATTGCGGGCCTCCTTCATGACTTGGATTATGATGAGACCAAGGAAGATCCTGCCCGCCATACCCTGAGAACCGAGGAGATCCTCCGGGATAAGGGGATAGGGGAGGAACTCATTGAGGCGATCAAGGCCCACAATGCCGAGGCATTGGGGATAGAGCGGGAGAAGCCCTTCCATTTTGCCGTCACCTGTGCGGAGTCAATCACCGGCTTGATCGTGGCTACTACCCTGGTCTATCCCGACAAGAAAATAGCCAGCGTAAAACCCTCCTCTATCCTGAAGCGGATGAAGGAAAAGGGGTTCGCTCGCAAGGTACGCAGAGATGCCATCAGAGAGTGCGAGAAGCTCGGCCTGAGCCTGGAGGAATTTGCCGAGCTGAGCCTCAAGGCCATGCAGGGGATCAGTGACCAACTGGGCTTATAAGGTTGACGGCAAGGACATTTTTATATAAGATTGCGTATTTTCACGTGAAAGGGGATAATGACATGAAGGCCAAACATCTTCAGCTGGTCGGCGTGGTGCTGATATGCTGCATTGTGCTTCTCAGCTGTGCCGGCAAGAACAAACAGCAACCTGCTGCTCCCAAGGACCCTGCGGTACTCTATACCGAGGGGATGGTTCTTTTTAATAAAGGTAAATATAAAGAAGCTATAGAGATTTTTACAAGTCTCAAGGACTATTTCCCCTCTGATGAACTCTACGCCCCGAAAGCGGATCTCCGGATCGCGGACTCCCATTGCTTCCGCAAGGAATATCCCGAGGCCATCACCAGATATCTGGAGTTCAAAAAGCAGCACCCCTTTCACCCTGATATCCCCTATGTGGAGTATCAACTAGGGATTTGTTATTACCGACAGGTATTATCGAAGGATCGGGACCAAAAGGCTACGGAAAGGGCTTTAACCGCCTTTGAAAATGTCGTCGCTAATTACCCCGATACCATCTTCGCCCAGAAGGCCCAGGAGAAGATCATCTTCTGTCGCCGCAGGCTGGCAGAGAACGAGCTCTATATCGCCCGCTTCTATCTCCGCAAGCATAAATACTCTGCCGCAGAGAAGAGGGCTTCTTCAGCATTGGAGAAGTACCCCGCTTCCGGTCTAGATGATCAGGCCCTGTACTACCTTGGCTTTGCCCTGCACAAGCAGGAGCGGAATCCTGAGGCCCTCACCCCCTTGACGCTCCTGGTAGGAAACTACCCCCAAAGCGAATTTGCCAAGTCAGGCGGGAGACTCCTGGCCAGCCTGCAGGCGCAAGGTGTGGTCGCTGTGTCTCCGGCGAGCGAGGAGTTGGGCATGCGGGAAACCAGACCCTTGGAACCGACGAGGGAAACCTTCCCCTTCCGCGTCATGGCCAACAGGACGGAAAACATCCTTGAAAGAAATGCCATCTTATACACAGGCGACGCAGTGGCCAGAGGGGAAGAGACCATCATTCGCGCCGAGTCCATCTTGCTGACCATGGACAAAGATAATGTTCCCACGGAGATGGTGGCCAAGGATGAGGTGGTCGTAAGAAGAGGGGAAAATGAACTCTTCAGCAAAAAGGCCGTCTGGTCCCCAACCAAAAAAACGATAGTCATGACAGAAGATGCCAAGATAAGGGACGCGGGCGGAGTGTGGACACGAGAAGATGAAATCACCCTCCACTTAGACACCGGCAGGATAGAGATTACGGGAGCAAGCCCCTTGGAGGGGACAGAAGAGGGATCTGTTGAGCAGAAATGAGGTGGTCGTAAGAAGAGGGGAAAATGAACTCTTTAGCAAAAAGGCAGTCTGGTCCCCAACCAAAAAACGATAGTCATGACAGAAGATGCCAAGATAAGGGACGCGGGCGGAGTGTGGACACGAGAAGATGAAATCACCCTCCACTTAGACACCGGCAGGATAGAGATTACGGGAGCAAGCCCCTTGGAGGGGATGGAGTAACGCAAGGGGCAAGAGGAGCATCTGAATCTACGGGGGGATCATATCCCCCCTTTTTATTATTGCTTTCAGGCATGGAAAAGGTCTTTCTGATCAGCTTAGGATGCCCCAAAAACCAGGTAGATTCCGAGGTGCTGTTAGGTCTCTTGGCGCACGATGGCCTCGTATGTACGTCCTCTGTTGAGGAAGCGGACATCGTCATCGTCAACACTTGCGCCTTTATCCAAGAGGCTGTGCAGGAATCCGTCGAGGTAATCCTCAAGCTAGCCCAGGAGAAGAAACGAGGGATGATCAATAAGCTCATTGTCACCGGATGTCTCCCCCAACGGTATGGTGAGGAAGTGGTCAGGGAAATCCCTGAGGTTGATCTCTGGACAGGGACGGGCGAATTCCCCCGGATCCCCCGGTTGTTACGGGAAAGTAAAACTAAAGTATCAATCGGGAAGCCTCGTTATCTCTATGATCATCATACTCCTCGGATTATCACCAACTCCCCGCATTCAGCATATGTAAAGATAGCAGAGGGGTGTTCCCATCCCTGCACCTTTTGTTTAATCCCTCAGCTACGAGGACGGTACAGGAGCAGGGAGCTGGATTCAGTCCGCCGGGAGGTCGAGCATTTGGTCGCTGGTGGCGTTGTAGAGATAAATCTCGTAGCCCAGGATTCCACAGCGTATGGGATGGACAAAGGAGAGAAAAAAGGGCTCTACCACCTCTTGAGGGCTCTGACGACGATAGAGGGGGTTCAGTGGATCAGGATTTTTTACACGTATCCCCATCCAGCCAATTTTCCTCCGCAACTCCTGGAAATGATTGCCGGAGAGAAGCGAATGTGCCCTTATATCGACATGCCCATCCAACATATAGACGACACGATCTTGCAGCGAATGGGGAGGAGAACTTCTGGAAAGGAGATCAGGGCGTTAATCGACCGCATAAAAAGCGATTCCCCCGCAATCCACCTGCGCACGACCCTCATGGTGGGATTCCCTGGGGAGGGTGAAGGGGAGTTCGGGGATCTTTTTAACTTTGTCCGCGAGGCGGAGTTCACCCACCTGGGTGTGTTCACGTATTCCCCCGAGGAAGGCACCAAGGCCTCCCGGATGCAGGACATGGTGAGCTCGGAGATGGCCGAGGAAAGGCGAGCCCGGATTATGGAGTTACAGCAGGGGATCTCGTGGAAGCGGAATAAGGAAATGATAGGATCGACGATCCCGGTTTTAATCGATGGGGTAAGCGCGGACCCGGAGGGAATACTGCAGGGGAGAGCTGCTTTTCAGGCCCCGGAGATAGATGGGGTTGTCTCTGTTACAAAGGGAAACGCCCACATCGGGGAAACCGTCATGGTAAAGATTACCGAGGCGGAGCCGTATGACCTGGTGGGGGAGATCACAGAGAAACGGTGAGCGGATGTATTAAGAGCAGGCGCAGCTTATCTCTCGTTCTTCCCATTGCCTTATCTCAGACTTTGTCATAAGTGGAATCAAGCACACACTTGCAACCACATGCCTCTAACCTCTGGGTGCTAACCTGTTATCACAATCATCACTATTCGTGCTACGATTAGCACCCACCCAACCACCACGACAATCCACGTAAGCTTTTTAGCAATCTGCATGATCAGTAAAAAAATCGTCAGTATCGCCATGAGCCCTATCGCTTGTACCAGATCGTCGGGTATGGTCACCGAAGGTAAGATCGAGTGGATGACGGTGGCAATCAATCCACCAATCCAGTTGGCGATGGTATGGAGGAATTGTAGGATCTTTGTCAGGACTTCGTCGAAACCACCGGGGGTTTTAACCAACTCCTGTTGCATGATAACGTTACTTCCTTTCTAACTTATTTTCTTCCCGTATTGAAAACGCCGTTATTCTCCAAACAGTGGCCTGCATAGTAGCGTTATCATAATCTTTTGTAAAGAAAAAATCCTCTTTGCAAGCACGGGCAAAAATTCTCCTGTGCCTGAAGAGGTGTTAAGAAACTTGATCGTGAGTTGAATACAGGAAAAACGTCTGAACTATCAATCGTGCCGGGATTGGAGATCCCTGCAGTGCTTTCCATATATCTCTAAGCGGAGGAGAGATGACGGTTAAGGCCTCCACCTGATCACTTGATTATCGAAATCTATGCTGTAGTCGAGCCCTCGCAAAAAGTTCATTCCTAATAACCCATCATGGTTTGTCGCAGCACCCTCCTGTAATATGATCAATGCATGTATGTCGCGCGCTTCATAGGGTCCGACTCTCGCAAAATCCAGTTGTGCCACCCTGGCTTGAATCTTCTTCCCTCCTACTACCCGCAGCTCAGTCCTTTGATTCAGTGGAAGATGTAACTGATCAGCAATTGACCGATGGATGGTTATGAGGTCGGCACCGGTGTCCAGCACAAGGGTGGCTTGAATCTCATATCCAATATAGCCGAGGGTGACGGGGACCAATACGTGATTGCCATCTATCGTCACCGGCGTTACCGGTCCGCTTTCTAACTCCTCGCGGGCCTGTTCCTCCTCCTGTATTTGTTTCTCCTTTTCCTCCACTGTACCCTCAGGAGTTGTCGGCGTCTCCCCTTCAGAGACTGTCGGTGTTTCCTCCTCAGGGGCGGCTTCGGGCTTGTCTTCGTATACTGTTATCTGGCTCCTGTATTCTTCGGGTATCTTGCCCAAATCATCGACAAAATGAATCGTACCGCTCTTGTCGACATACTTATAAATCTCCGAGCGTAGTGCGAGTGGAGACAAGACAAGAGCACATATCAATACCAGGATAAAAAAACCGGCTTTTTTGTTATCCATACCCACCCCCTTTCTCCGAAGCAGGGTTACTGCTCAGTTACGGTTGCCCTTCACGGCAGTTTTGGCCAGGCAACCAATAACCATGGGCATTGTATCTCAGGTTGTTTTCAATCAATTGTAGGTTCATTACGTTTTTTTGTAAAGAAAAATCGTAAGCCTCGACCAACATCCGG
>CAYWLI010000098.1:0-8198 GCA_964459135.1 uncultured Thermodesulfobacteriota bacterium
CAAATCCTTGACATAAAAACTTCCATTCCTCTATACTCTCATGCGATCAGCTGTTTGCATGAAGGCCGTGTTCACTCGCCCTGACGTCTTTTCTCTCGATGGACTGATACAGGGAGCGTACTACTCATACTTTTTCCTCTCAAAGGAGCCTGTACATGCCGAAACGCACGGATATCAAGAAGGTGATGATTATTGGTTCAGGGCCCATCGTCATTGGCCAGGCCTGCGAGTTCGATTACTCCGGCACCCAGGCATGCAAGGCCCTCCGCTCGCTGGGATACGAAATTGTGCTCGTCAATTCAAACCCCGCCACCATTCAAACGGATCCGGGCATGGCAGATATCACCTATATCGAGCCGCTCAATCTCCCAACTATGACGGAGATCGTCGAAGCCGAGCGGCCGGATGCCTTGCTGCCCAACCTGGGCGGTCAGACAGGGCTGAACCTCAGCTCCGAACTGGCGCGCTCGGGCGCGCTCGAACAATACGGCGTCAAGATCATCGGGGTCGAGATCGACGCCATAACGCGCGGTGAGGACCGTCTTGCCTTCAAGGAGACCATGAACCGGCTGGGCATCGAGATGCCGAAGAGTGAGATCGCCTATACTGTTGAAGACGCGGAACGGATTGCCGCTGAGCTCAATTATCCGGTAGTCATCCGCCCGGCATATACCCTGGGAGGAACGGGGGGCGGTCTGGTCTACAACGTGGAGGAATTGCGCATTGTGGCCAGCCGGGGCCTTTCGGCAAGTCTCGTCGGCCAGGTCCTGGTCGAGGAGTCGGTCCTGGGGTGGGAAGAATTGGAGCTCGAGGTTGTGCGCGACGCCAAGAATCAGATGATCACCGTCTGCTTTATTGAAAACGTCGATGCTATGGGGGTCCACACGGGGGACTCCTATTGCACCGCCCCCATGCTCACGATTGATCCCGAACTGCAAGAACGTCTTCAACAATACTCCTATGCCATCGTGGAGGCGATCCGTGTCATCGGCGGCACCAATATCCAGTTCGCCCACGATCCCACAACCGGGCGCGTGGTGGTGATCGAGATCAACCCCCGGACCTCCCGCTCTTCTGCCCTGGCCTCCAAGGCCACGGGGTTTCCCATCGCCCTGATCTCCTCGATGCTTGCTGCCGGATTGACCCTCGATGAGATACCCTACTGGCGGGAGGGGACCTTGGACAAATACATCCCCTGGGGGGACTATGTGGTGGTCAAGTTCGCCCGGTGGGCCTTTGAGAAGTTTGTGGGTGCCGAGGACAGGCTCGGTACCCAGATGCGTGCCGTCGGCGAGGTGATGAGCATCGGCAAGACCTATAAGGAGGCCTTTCAAAAGTCCATCAGATCGCTGGAGATCGGCCGCTCTGGGCTGGGTTTTGCCAAGGACTTCCATGAGAGACCCCTCGATGAGTTGATGACGCTTCTGGTTGAACCATCGAGTGAGCGGCAATTTATCATGTACGAGGCACTGCGCAAGGGTGCCAGCGTGGATGATCTCTATCAGGTGACCTACATCAAACCGTGGTTTATCGAACAAATGAAAGAGCTCGTCGAGCTCGAAGAGGAGATCATCCGCTACAAAGTGAAAGACCTGCCTGACAAGCTTCTGATCCAGGCAAAAAAGGACGGGTTTGCGGACAAGTATCTCGCGCAGCTCCTTGGCACCCAGGAAGCGAAGATCCGTGAACAACGAACCGCGCTCGGTGTGGTTGAGGGGTGGGAGCCCGTACCGGTCAGCGGGGTTGAGAACGCGGCCTACTATTTCTCCACCTACAATGCCCCTGATCAGGTCGAAGCCAGCACGCGGCGCAAGATTATGGTCCTCGGCGGCGGCCCAAATCGTATTGGCCAGGGGATCGAGTTCGATTATTGCTGCGTACACGCCGCTTTTGCGATTCGCGATGAGGGGTTCGAGTCCATCATGGTCAACTGCAATCCCGAGACCGTCTCGACCGATTACGATACTTCAGATAAGTTATATTTTGAGCCCCTCACAGTCGAGGACGTCTTGAGTATCTACGAAAAGGAGCGACCAAAGGGCGTCATTGTCCAGTTCGGCGGGCAGACCCCTCTGAACATCGCTAATGAGCTGGCCCAGGCAGGGGTTAGGATCATTGGCACTGCACCGGATGTCATCGATCTGGCCGAGGATCGAGACCGCTTCCGCCAGATGATGCAGAAGTTAGATATTCCCATGCCCGAGTCCGGCATGGCGAGCACCCTGGAGGAGGCCCTCGACGTTGCCGGGAGAATCGGCTATCCTCTTATGGTCAGGCCGTCCTACGTCCTCGGCGGCCGGGGTATGGAGGTGGTTTACGATGAGGAGATGCTCAAGCACTACGTCGCCGCAGCCGTCGGAGTGACGCCTGAGCGCCCCATCTTGATCGACAAGTTTCTCGCCAATGCCATCGAGGCCGAGGCCGACGCCATTGCCGACGGTACCGACGCCTTTATCCCCGCAGTGATGGAACATATCGAGCTCGCCGGCATCCACTCCGGGGACTCGGCCTGCGTGATCCCTCCTATCAGTCTTCCTGCGAAACACGTAGAGACGATCCATGATTACACGAGAAGGATCGCCGTGGAGCTCAATGTGGTCGGTTTGATGAACATCCAGTACGCCATTGCCGCAGATACCGTATATGTCTTGGAGGCCAATCCCCGGGCCTCCCGGACCGTGCCCCTGGTATCCAAGGTCTGCAATATCCCCATGGCACGGCTGGCAACCCAGATTATGCTCGGGAAGAAGCTTTCTGAATTGAATATCAGACCCAAGACCATCCCCCATTTCGGTGTCAAGGAAGCGGTTTTCCCTTTCAATATGTTCCCGGAGGTCGACCCTCTCTTGGGACCTGAGATGCGCTCCACGGGTGAGGTCCTTGGTTTGGCCGATTCCTTTGGGCTCGCCTTTTTCAAATCGCAGGAGGCCGCTGGTCAGCGCCTCCCTGCGGAGGGGACTGTGCTCATCACCGTTGCGCAACGGGAAAGGCCGGCCGTGTTGGAAGTTGCCCAGGAGTTTCACCACTTGGGCTTCAGGATCAAGGCCACCGAAGGGACGCATGCCTTTTTGAAAGAACACGGGATTCCCTCGGAACTTATCCTCAAGATGCACGAAGGCAGGCCCAACATCGTCGATGGGATCATGAATAAGGAGATCGATCTCATCATCAATACGCCGACCGGCAGATTGAGCAAACACGACGATTCCTACATCCGCAAGGCTGCCATCAAGTATAAGGTGCCGTATATCACTACCCTGGCCGCAGCTACTGCCGCTGCCAAGGGTATAGCAGCCTACCGGCTCGGTAAGGGCACTGCGCGCTCGCTGCAAGCATATCACCGGAATATTCAATAAAACCAGGGGGGCACATTCTTTCCCGGTGCACAAGGGTTTGCGTTCAGTGACCTTATGTGCCACAATAGGTCTATCCTATAAAGGAGTTCCAGGCCTGGGCTGTTTGACGTTCCAAGAACAGGCCGAGGAGGATAGACTATGGCAAAGCGAGAGACACACTGTCCCTATTGCGAAGCTGAGATCCCCCTCGACGGGGATGAGAAGAAGGGGGACGAGGTCTATTGTTCATATTGCGAGATGAGGTTAAAACTGGAGCGGATCGATGGGAATCTGGAGGCCGTTGAGGAAGAAGGGTGACATCCCCTCCGTGCATCCTGGCTATTGATATCGGGGCCGGGACTCAAGATATCCTCCTCTATCAGGATCGTCGAGAAGAAGAAAACAACCCCCACCTTGTTCTTCCCTCACCATCCCGCGTATGGGGCTCAAGGCTCGAAAGGCTCACCGGTGATCTTTTTATTCATGGAGATACCATCGGCGGCGGCAGGATCGGCTCGGTTCTGAGAAAGCATATCCAGGGGGGGTATAGGGTTGCTATGACCGAGGGAGCGGCCCACACCATACGGGACGACCTCGACCAGGTTCGTGAAATGGGGGTTGAGGTGGTGGAGAAGAGACTCGCTGGCTTTGCCGGTGAAGAGGTGGAGCTTCGGGAGGTCGATATCCCGTTTATCCTGAAGATCTTGCACGCCTTTGATGAAGGGGAAGGGGTCGCCTTGATCGCCCTTGCTGTGCAGGATCATGGCACCGCCCCCGCTGGGGAATCAGACAGGATTTTCAGGTTTTCCCGCTTCCGGGAAGCATTAGAGGGGGGTAAGAGGCTCGGAGGGCTAGCCTATTTGCACGAAGAGATCCCTCCTTATTACCTGCGCATGCTCTCCGCAGCCCAGCGGGCGAAGCAGGGGAGCGAGGCTCCGATTATGGTGATGGATACCGCTCTCTCGGCTATCATGGGGGCTATGGGTGACGATGGTGGAGTGCAGGTAGTGGTGAACATGGGCAATGGCCACACCATCATGGCCTTTGTTATCGAAGGAGCAGTTCAAGGACTTCTCGAACACCACACCTCCCTGTTGACCCCTCAGAAATTGAAAGACTATATCCTTAGATTTCCCCAAGGGCGGGTCAGCAATGAAGAGATTTATGCGGATGGGGGGCATGGGGCTTTTTCCCTGACCAACAACCAAATGCCAGGGCGTATTGTCGTTACCGGCCCCAAGCGGGGTATGATGAAGGAGACAGGACTTTCGTATGATCTGCCTGCACCCGGGGGGAACATGATGATGACCGGTCCGTGGGGTCTGGTAAGGGCGGCGCGGATGCGCGGACTCCTGTAACGACTCTATCTTTCAGCCACCTATTGTTCCGGGGCTCTACACGTAGGGCAAGGTCTATGCCTTCTTCACCAACTCCGTGCCACAACAAGACATGGTGCAGGGATCAGCAGTTGTGTGGCAACCGCATTCCTCAGCAGGAGTCCCGACATCTTTGCATTCCTTTACCACCTGTAGCTCCAGGCCGCAGTCCTCGCAGACGTACACCTCCCCCTTTTTCATCTCGTGACAATTCGGCATGCTCATCACCTCCTTAATGCTATTGATGATTTGGCGAGAAGAAGAGTGAACTCTATATTATTCTTAACAGAAATACCCCAGGGATGCAATACGTTTACTTAGTCCTGTTCTGGGCAGGCCTTGTCTTCGCCGGTCTGAGGAGGCAGATGGTTGCCCCCCATTCCCCTCCCCCTACTCCTCCTAAACGGAATGAAGCAACTATTGGTAGACGGGCAAGTACGGCGTGGACCGTACGTCGCAAAGTGCCCGTGCCTTTCCCATGAATGATGCGTACCTGGAGGATACCTTTTGCCTGACAGGCGGCGAGGTAATCTGGCACCAGTTCTTTTACTTCACGAGGGTGAAACGTATGCAGGTCTAAGGTGCCGTCGATAGGAAGTTCGATGGGTTCAGGATCAGCCATGTTATGCTCATTATTGTTGTGCAGGGATGACCATCCATAGAGTGTTATGCAAACATGGGGCATGAATAGCCCGCAGGGACGGAGAAGTCACTGTTTTTAACGCTGGACCATGAAGACGAGCTTGCCGCCGAGATGACCCAGGGCAACGGTGAGGGGGATGGTGGAGAGGTTTAATCCCAGAAAAACGATGATTCCCGCACCAGTGCCATCGAGTACATCGGGATTAGTGCCGTACCAGGCAGTACAGATGATACCCACGATAATCAGGACTATTCCGGATCGGATCTTCTTGACAAAGGTACTCGTCTTTGCCCCCTTGTATCGCTTTTTCCAGTCAAAGATCCCTGTCACATAAGCAATGGGACTCGAAATAGTCGCCAAGGCCAGGATATAAAAATAGGTGTCCCTGTAGGAGTCCAGGCGGAAAATAAGATAGAGGATGAGAAAAAAGAGCGCAACCGGGAATAGGGCGTTGGTGAAATGGACAGCTATGGGGTGAAGCTGAAGATAGATCTTTCCAAGTTTCATAGCAGTACCTCGATTCGTTACTTCAGGAGCTTGATCTTATTGTTTTTACGGAGCAAATTATCTCCGCCATCTTTCCTTTTCCCATGGGGAAAGGCCTGTGGCAAAGACCGCCGGATCGAACAGCCCTTCGGCCACTACTCAGGGTTGTGAGTCAAATCGAACAACTCAGCCGAGGCGTTAATGGCGAGGGGGAAACATTACATCCACCCTCACCGCAGAACCCTCCCGCTTTGTGGTATGACCCCCGCGAATCTTCCTACCTTTTATCGTAGGAGACCGAGACTGACAATACCGTATAGAATGAGATAGATAGCAACAATGTAGTGCAGCATCTTGGGCATAACCAAGATTAAGATGCCCGCTATTAACGCCAACAACGGTAGTAAGACATCGATATTAACCATAAGAGACCCTCCCCTTAATTCTTTTTCCCCTGTGCTCTGGTCCATGCATGGGTTGATGGTTGAAGCGCCTGCTCAGCAAACCAGATCATGAGTAAAATGTCAAGGGGTGAATCGGCTTCAGAAGGCTCGCTCGTTTTTACTTGCTTTCCGGCAGTTATATTTATATAAGTATCAAGCACAGTGTTGATAGTTTCAGGTGGGCATGCATGGATAAGACGAAGCAAAATACATTCTTCTATGGCTATGTGATTGTTGCTGCCTGTTTTAGCATTCAGTCGATAGGTATCGGCACCTTTTTCTCCTATGGGGTTTTTTTTAATCCGCTGATCGCCGAATTCGGCTGGTCGCGGGCGACTATTGCCGGTGCCTCTTCGACGGCCTTTTTACTCATGGGCCTCCTCGGTATCATTGTCGGCAGATTAAACGACAGAATAGGGCCGAGGAAGTTGATGACTGTCACCGGCCTTTTCTTCGGCCTGGGCTTTTTGTTCATGTCCGGCCTTGATGCTGTCTGGCAATTATATCTGTTCTACGGGGTCGTCGTCGGCATCGGCTTAAGCTCCATTGACGTCATCCCCTTGAGCACGACGGCTCGATGGTTTGTCAGAAAAAGGGGGATCATGACCGGCATAGTTAAGGTCGGTACCGGCGCGGGACAATTTGCCATTCCCCTTATAGCAAGTATGCTTATCATACGCTACGGCTGGCGGACTTCCTACCTCATTATCGGTGCGGCGGTTCTGATTATGCTGGTTTCGGTCGCTCAATTACTCAAACGTGACCCAAGTCAGATAGGTCTGATGCCGGATGGTGAGGCGGAAAGGGCAGGGGACAGACCGGATGGTGGTGCTGAAGGGTTTTCACTGAGCGAGGCGCTCCACACCCGGCAGTTCTGGACGATTTGTGGTGTCAGTGTGGCCATCGTCTTTTGCCTCATGAGTATCTCGGTGCACATCGTCCCCCATGCCCAGGATATAAGGATTTCGGCAGCCAGCGCTGCCAGTGTCCTCGCTGCGATCGGCGGCGTGAGTATGGTAGGTCGGTTTATCACCGGGATTACCATCGACCGCATCGGCAGCAAGCGGGCAATGATTTGCTGCTTTGGTCTGCTCATCGTCGCGCTTTTATGGTTGCAAACGGCGCAGGAGCTTTGGATGCTCTACCTGTTTGCCATAGTCTACGGGTTTGCCCATGGTGCATTTTTTACCGCCATTTCGCCCATCGTTGCCGAGTTCTTCGGGATACGCTCCCATGGTGTTTTGTTCGGCATCGTTGCCTTCAGCGGGACCGTTGGCGGCGCCGTAGGCCCGGTTGTAACAGGATATATTTTCGACATCACCGCAGGATACAACCCGGCCTTCTGGCTCTGTGTGTTGATGAGTGCGCTCGGGCTTGCGCTGATAGTATCCTTGAAGCCGATAAAGGATAGGTGATGATTTAAAGTAAGGGAGATAGTTGGTATTAGATTGTGTCTACTGAATGATTTTACGGAATATTAATCTAAACGTTTAGTTGCCATGTTTCTTTACTTTAAATAAGGTACCTGTTGCTTCAGCAATGGTGTTCTTTTCGGTATATACCTGAGCGGTGATAATAAGTTTTCTGCTTTTTTCTTCTTGGAGACGGGCCTCAACCCACAATCGCTCTCCGATGGGGGCCTGATTTCTGAAGACAATTTCCACTCTCATGGTTCTCACGTCTTCTTTTAAGACACCCCGACCAAAAAAAGAAATCGATTCGTCTATGAGCGTTGCAATGATGCCACCATGCACCGCATCCGGCGGACCCATATGATATGTGTGCGAAACAAACTCGCCGAGAACGATATCGTCCTTAACGGTAAAATCGATTTTTAGACCAAGAGGATTGTCGGGACTACACCCAAAGCAGTACGGTACGTGTATCTGTTTCTCTCTATCATATTGCATCGATG
>CAYWLI010000099.1:0-8158 GCA_964459135.1 uncultured Thermodesulfobacteriota bacterium
AAATCCTTAACAAACTCCATCTCGGCTTCGGTAAACCGGATGTTATGAGCAGTAATGATATATTCCCTTCTACGGGCCGCATCAAACTCTAAACTCTTCTTTTGTCTTTGCAACAAGAACTTCAATTTGCGAGATTCCCGCAACCTTCCCTTCAGCGTCTCCACTACATCCTGGGGTTCGAGAAAATTGAGAAAATAGAGGGATATATCAAGATTAAAGGACGGCCGATGCAAATATGTGATATTTTCGAGAAGGAGTTTCTTAATTTCCTCCTGCCCTGTGGCGGTCAGGCTGTAGACATACTTCTTCGGCCTCCTGCCGGAGACCGTCCCCCACTTGGTGACCACCCCATCCTGTTCTAGCTTCTTCAGCAAGTAGTAGAGGGGGGCAGAGGAGACCTCAAAGAAGGGACTCAGTTCCCTCTCCAGGGTCTGCTTTAGGTCATAACCATGTGCTGGCCCCTTCATCAGGAGCCCCATAATCACTAATCGAAGGTCCATGTATTAAGTCAACTTTAAATATTCGAATCTAACTATATACAACGAAACATTCAGAAATGTCAAGGGAAAGTCGTGAGAAAATTCACCAGTCACCCGATCCCTTCAATAGCAACTTCTACCGTAACTCCCACTTCCTGAGGTCATCCAATTCCTGAAACAACTGAGATGGGGAGTTTGTGCTACAATAACAAACTATCCCTGTAACGGGGTATTATCTTAAAAAAGGAGAAAAAAAGAGCATTGCTTGAAAGCAGTTGTGAAAAGATATAGTATTCATCCTACCATATCAAGGAAGCTGGGTTCTCGCTACGGACAAGACATAAGGAGATTTTACTTAATACTTATAATAAGGACCTTAGTAGCAGGATGAAAACCCTCGGCCATTATGACTGCATCGTCGTGGGCGGCGGCCCAGTAGGGGCTGTGGCGGCCAGATCCGCTGCCCACTGGCTAAACCGAAGGTGGCCCTTTGGCCAGAGCCACCTTCGGCAGGGTGCGCGAGTGCTCTTAGTGGAAAAAGGAGAGACGCCCACGTATGCGGATCGCTGTACCGGTATCGTCAGCCTCCGCTGTCTTCGGGAAGCAGGCCTCGATAATGGCGTTGTCCTACGCGAGATCATTGGGGGGATAATCCATGCCCCCAATGGCCGCTCTGTGCGCATCGAAGCAGCGGACACCCGGGCTGTGATTATCGACCGACGCCTCTTGAATATCAGGCTCTTGGAGATGGCCCAGGAGGCCGGAGTGGAATTCGCCCCCCAAAGTCGATTGGTAGGCATTGAGGAAGAAGCAGCCATCATCCAGAGGAACAGTGATATCTATCGAGCAACGGCAAAGGTAATCATCGGTGCCGATGGGCCGAAAAGCCACGTGGCAACGTTGGCCAAGCTCCCACCACCGGCTCAGTTCCTCGTGGGTCTCCAGGCTATGGTTCGATATGAGGCGGATGATTCCGGCCTCATAGAGGTCTTCATCGATCAAGAACTGGCCCCTGGGTTTTTTGCCTGGGTGGTCCCAGCTGAAGAGGGGATCGCCCGGGTAGGACTGGCCACCCATCAGATGAAGAGGGCAGCTTCCTTTCTTAAGCGATTTTTGGAAACACTCAAGCTCAAACCGCTCAAAATCAACGCAGGTCTGATCCCCATTGGCCCCAGATCGCAGACCGTTGCCGAGGCGGTGATAGTCGTGGGCGACGCCGCCGCCCAGGCCAAACCCACCTCCGGGGGAGGGCTCTACACCGGTATCGTCGCCGCCAAGATAGCAGGCCAGGTGGCCGCAGAGCACAGCCTGTCCCCTCAGGACAACAACGGCTTGATAACCTACGAAAAGAGATGGCGGGACAAGCTGGATCGCGAGCTCTCCCTGGGGATGGCACTGCGGCGTCTGTACAGTAATCTCAACAATAGCGAAATCAACTTTATTTTTGACGTGCTGGACAAACAGCCCCTCTTAGATGTCGTTAAAACCTACGGGGATATCGACTATCCAAGCCTCATCCTCAAGGCCCTGCTCCAGCACCCAAAGGAATGGTGGCGGGTGTTCAAGGGGCTGGGTGCAAAGCTCACCCCTCCTGAGACCCGCTAAAATTTCCCCCTCGGGCACTGTTGCCCTTGTTTACACACTAGATCCATCGACAATATTAAATTGGGGAAGATTTTCAGAAAAAAAATTAAACCATCTCCCGCAGGATTTCTACGACCACCTCGCGGACCCTGCGCACCCCCCTGAAGAGCTGCGGGGAGAAAAAGCGGGGACGCCACTTCCCTGTGGAGAGCTCATCGGTGACCACCAGCATCCCTCCTACTGCCACCTTTTGGGCCATGCCAAAGGCGAAGAGAGCGGCGAGCTCCATCTCCACCCCCAGGACCCCTTCATCTTGAAACCGCTTTACTTTCCCTTTCGTTTCGCGATAGATGGCATCGGTGGTCCATATCGTGCCCTGATGGTAGGGAACCTTGCTACGCTGTAGGCAATCCACGACAGCATCCTGGATATCCTGATGGGGTTGGGCGGGAACACCGGCGGGGAGGTAGTGAAAGGATGTCCCCTCCTCCCTGATGGCCTCGAGAGGGACGATGATATCCCCGGCACGCACGCCGGGTTGCAGAGAGCCGCAGTAGCCCACAAAGAGGGCCTGCTTCATGCCGAAGGAGGCTAGTTCTTCTGCCAGGGCCACGCAGTTGGAGGCACCGAAAAGGGGATGGGCAATGGTCACCCGGGCTTCACCCACTGAGCCCCGGTATACCTCCCGGTACCCCTTCCACGGCTTCATCCGTTCCCCTTGTAACAGCTTAACAAAAGCCCGCAGGTCATGGCCCAGAACGCATATGAGGGCACAGGGCTCCACCCCCAGGGACTTGGCACCGATCCGCCGGTGCGTGATGTGCCGCACCATTGCACGGGGGGTAACCAGAGGTTCCCCGTCAGGGTCAAAGAAATCCATGAAGATATGCTTGCGCGATTTCGATGGGAACAAAAGAGGGTTTACAGCTCAGAACCTTCCTCACCCTTGAGCGACGCCAGCTCCTTGCTCAACTCCTCCGCCTCTTTTCTCTGTCTCCTGAGCTGCAGCCGGAGCCTCATAGTGGTCAATCCACCCCCGATTATGCCAATGATGATGCCCAAAAAAACCGAGGCTAAGACAACGACGAAGAGAGGTGCTGTGAGGTTATCGATCAAACCGTAATAGTGCAGTGTCACAGTATCTACATTTTGGAGGCAGAAGGCGATGGTAAAGAAAAAGAGCAAGATAATGAAGATAGCTTGTGCTAATCTCATTGTCTAAAAGTCCTTAAAAACCCGAGAGAGACGATTATAGGTCTCCACCAAGTGTTCAGGGATGACACGCGTGTCGGCGAGAATCGGCATGTAATTGGTATCCCCTTCCCACCGAGGGACGATGTGAAAATGGAGATGATCATCGACCCCTGCCCCTGCTACCTTCCCCACATTGGCACCGATATTAAACCCGTGGGGTGAGAGAACCTTTTTTAAGAGGACGACACAACGTTGGATGGCGGCCATGAGGTCATTCATCTCTTCCAGCTTCAGATCCTCAAAGAATCCAACGTGGCGCTTAGGGGCGATCATAAGGTGACCGTTGTTGTACGGATATTTGTTTAACATAACGATGGTGTATTCCCCTCTGTACAGGACGAGGGCCTCACGGTCATCCCCGTTGTGCTTCCTATTACAGAAGATGCACCCGTTCTCTTTATCATTCAATATATACGATATTCTCCATGGAGCCCACAAACTCTGCATAGCGCATCACCGGGATGGCTATTATGTTATCCTAGGGGAATGGGAAAAGTCAAATCCTTTCTCTTATTGAAGGATCGACTATCCTCAAGATGCCTTCTGCGCCATGAGCAAAAATTTCTTTTTGAAATTAAGGGCTTAGGAGGAGAAAGGTTAAAGATCAGAGATGTAAGACTCGATTTTTCTCGATTATCACAAGAATATCCCTTGAATTTCAAGGTAGTTCACGGTGCCACGCTTTATCGGCGTCTTTAAGGCATCTTTCATCTCATCCTTCGCGCTGAAATAGAGTACCTGCCATCCTAACTGGGCAATCCTCTGCAGCACCTCAATCTGTTTTTGCAATCGCGCCGTATCCGCCTTGACAAACGGGTCATCCATGATAAAGAAGCCCTTGGTCCCTTGTAAGATCCTCTCTCCGAGTGCAAGTCGAATGGCAAGATACAACTGGTCGTAGGCGCCGCCTGACAGTTTCTGTGCTTCCAGTATCACCCCGTCTTTCCGTCTTACCTCGATCTGTCCACTCCCTTGATTAAAGAGCACAGCGTCGTAGCGTCCGTCTGTTATCTCGGTAAAATAATGAGTAATAGGGCTCTCCGTGCCGAAGAGCTCCGCGACCTTTTCCTGCTCCTCCGCCTCAATCTCCTCAAAAATATCCATCACCTGTAAGACCGCATCTCGTGTAACTTCTTTGTCGGTGATAAATGCGAACAGCTTATCACGGACAGCATTGAGATCGACCGATGTCTTGCAATGGAGATATTCTGTTTCCAACTGGAGGATCTTATTTGCCTCCCGCTCAATTTCTTCGAGGCGTTTTCTGAACGCTGCCATCCGTTCGTGAAGGTCGGCAAGCCTCGCCTTTGATGCATCCTTTGCTTCCTTCAATTGAGTGACGACATCTTCATCATAGTCGATTCCCTTCGCCTTATCCCGATACGCTTCAAGGGCCTTGACCTCGCGATTCCAGTAAGCAATAGTGTGCTCCCAGGTGTCACCCTTCATGCCAAAGCGGCTCTGTAAAATACCCTTTTCTCGCTCTAGAGACTTTTCCCCTTGCTGCTTTAGCTTTAATCCCTTGCTGTAGTCTTGCCAAGAGTCAACCCCTGCTGTCCTCTGTATATGATCTATCTTTTCTTTCGCATCTGTAATCCGCTTTTCCTCGTTCGGGATGGCCTTGTTCCGCAATTCAGCTATGCTCTCTTCTAAGTTTTCCTTTCGCCTCGTTATCTCCTGGATCTCATCACCCCTGGCACGGTGCGCTTCATCAAACTGCTGGAGGTAGACATAGATTTGATCAACATTCTCGGCGATTGATTCAAATTTGGCAAGGGACACCTTGATCTTTTCAAAGGCCCCTGCCAACCACGCCTTGTCTCTTACCTGTTGTAACTGTGGTATCAGGAGAAAGACGGCGGAAAGAAAAAAGACCGGAGCAGCAACATAAAAAGGGAGCGAAGGCTTGAGGATAAACCCGAGCAGGGATATTCCCAACAGCAGAGCAGCAATCATCGCCATTGTGAAGTACACTGTGATCCTCTGTTCTCTCTGGACGCAGTCGCTTCTCTTCATCTCATACAGGTTTAATTCGGCCTTTACTTCGTCTATGTGCTTCTTTCGATCATCAAAAATGCGAAACTCCCGTGTCTTCTTTCTCAATGCCGTATCGATTGCTTTGAGCTCTTCCTCATTGCGTTTCAGTTTGGCAGCTAACGTGTCTCTTGCTTCCGTGCAATGCTGGATATCTCTCTCACAATCCCTCCACAACTGCCCATCAGCCTCATGGTACACGTTTAACTCAGCCACTTGCTTCAAGGCCGTGGTGAGCTTATTCAGTGTCTCTGCTCCCTGTACGTATGTATCGCGTTTCCGGGCATCTTCCAGGCGTTCGATCTCTCGCTCACTGTTCTCAATGCCCTCCAGTGTGCTCACTGTTTCTTCTTCTAGCTCATCGAATCGCACCTCATTCATCTCGTGGGCCAACCCCTCGACAGCGCCCAAGAGATTCTTGGCCCCTTCTACCCTCGTCTTCACACTCTCATCCTTGATGTCACGGAACATCCCGCTCGGCGTTATCTTCCCTATCTCCCGCAGGGCTTCTTTTGTCTTGAGGATCTCTTCAGTCCTCAGGCCCGTCAGTCGGTTGGTCACGGTTGTGTAGAACTCGCTTTCACGGGCTATGGAGAGGTCACTATCCCTGATGATGAAAATGTTGCGACACTCCGAAGCGGTTACTGCAGCGACCGTTGTCAAGTCCCCCTGCTCAGGAAGCTTGATCTCCCCCCCGTCATCTCCCTCTATGACGACAAACCCCTCCGGGCTCTCCTCAACCCGATCTATGGTGCGTCCGAAATCCCTCACATTGCGCCCCAGCAGGAGTTTTACCAAGGCATCGATGGTGAGGGTCTTTCCATCCTCGTTCTTCCCCACGATGAGATTAAAGGGGTTAGAGAGCGTGTAACTCATCTCCTGCAGGGGACCGTATCGCTTAATAAAAAATTCCTTTATCCTCATAGCCGTGCATCCATCATGGCTTTGACCGCTATTGCTCTCATATGCTCCTTTTTTATTTCATCATATGCCGCCTCTTCAAGCTTCGTTAAAAAGCTCTTAAACAAGTCATCTTCCAGTATCATCCGTATATCCCTCATTTCGTAATGCGGTGATTCTGCGCACCGATCACGAGCAATCTTTTTTATCCCCTCGACAAGCTCCTGCTCACTCAACCCGATAGCCTCCCCATTGATGAATCCTGTAATAGTGAGGATGACCTGTGCGTTGGGATGCAGTGACTGAAAGCGCTCTTTCACCTGCTCAAGAGGATTCTGCCCGGAAAAGGGATCACATACTATCGTAACGGCTTCAAAGTAAGGGGTGTCAAGAGGATATTCCTGGGGGGGCTTGCCGAGCTCAAAGAGGTTAACCCGCCGCTGCCCAGTCTCCCGTTTGGTTATGGAAACCGGAGAGCCGGGATAGACGAAATATCCTCCCCCTTCAAGTTGCCAGACATCAAAGCCCTTGTGGAAGTGGCCGGCCAGGACATAATCAACCTGAAGATCAGTAAAATAGGAAAGCCTCACCGGCATATACCGCTCATCGCCCTCTGCACCAAAATCCCTGCGAGAGAAGAAGGCATCGAGCAGCTCTCCATGATAGAGCACGATGTGCTTCTTGTCAGGGGTGAAATGGTCGGCTGTTGAACGGAGCTGGTGCAGGATCTCTTCGCTCTCCATCGGTTTGAACGGAATCCCCCACAGAGTTACATCCTTATATTCAAAGGGCCTGTTCAGGTCGGTGAGGATGACCGTATCTTCACCGAAGTACATCCCCCCGCCATAGGAATCGCTGTCGTGATTTCCGGGGATAAGGCAGATTTTAAAGCCGGTGTCGGAGAAGAGTTCACGGATGTGGGGTCTGAGGCCTTCAGCATCGATCCCTCTGTCAAAGAGGTCACCGCTGATCACAAAGATCTCTATCCCCTCTTTCCCCCCAATGGTGATGAGTTGCTGAAGGGCCTGCCACCGTTCATCATTATACTCCCGTAAATGGATATCTGCGGTATGGAGTATCTTCATCGTACCTCGCGTCCTTCCTCACGTGATACTCTATCATTCAAAAAGTCTTTGTTGCCACTGCTTCATTTTCACAACTGGTGTCAATTTCTGAAAGACGGGATGGAAATAGAGTACATCCTCGGTGCATCGAGTTCGGCTAAGAGGATATGTACACTATTTCCCCCCTTATAAAGATAGGCAGGCCGTAGCCTGCCTATAACAGATGATGAGGATGCTACATGGATCTATGACTCGAGCTCCACATTCCAGTAGAGGTAATCGAACCACGATTCCGGGGCCTGTTTAATATTAATGGTGATCCGCAGAATGGGGAGCCACTCCGGCTTGGAGGGCTTGCGCAAGAGCTTCATCCCTGCCTCTCGCGGGGTCTTCCCCCCCTTGTGCCTGTTGCACTCCATGCAGCAGGTGACAATGTTGTGCCACTCGGTCCGCCCCCCCATCGAACGGGGAATCACGTGGTCATAGGTTAACTCCTCGCTGGTGAGTTTCCTCCCGCAATACTGACATTGGTTTTTGTCGCGGGCGTAGATATTCTGGCGGGAGAACTTTACTCCCCCCTTCTTCTTGCGCACGTACCTGATGAGCCGGATGATAGAGGGGAGCCTGATGGTAAAGGAGATGCTGCGGATCTCCCGATCGTACTCCTCGATGACCTCCACCTTGCCCAAGGTAACGAGGGTGATGGCCTTCTTCCACGAAACCACCCGTAAAGGTTCATACGTGGCGTTTAAAAGCAGAGCGCTTTCCATCTCCCAACCTCATTGCAAGTTCATAAAATCACATATCTTATACCCTTTTTCCCCATCTCCTGTCAAGGCCCTG
>CAYWLI010000100.1:0-8009 GCA_964459135.1 uncultured Thermodesulfobacteriota bacterium
GGGCGCAATACCCCTCGATATGCTCCTCAGAGAGGACTGGCGCCCCAGCCACCACACACCCCACCAAGGGCACCCAGGCGGATTGGACCCCTCCCAAAAGCACGATCCCCCTGGAGCGGCCAGGGGCCTTCCTGATGTATCCTTTCCGCTCCAAGGCATTGAGGAGCTTCTGCACCCCTGCAGTACTCTTTCTGCCCGTTAAGGAAACGAGTTCCCTCACGGTGGGGGGATATCCCCGCTCACGAACGAACTTCCGCAGGAGCACAAGGATCTCCGTTTGTCTCTTTGTCAATTGATCCATGGTTCCGGTGGAGTACAAATGTTCACCATATATACCACCGAGGTGGTATGATGTCAAGAACCAACTTTGGGTTGCCTTCCGAAAGCACTTATACTATCGTGAAACATCCCAAAAAAAAGGGGGTCAGTTGCACCTCGTACGCCACCATCTGTTCATAGCCGTCATTGTCACCCTCATACTCATCTTCGCTGGGACGACGGGATATCGTTTGATTGAGGGTTGGTCCTTCCTCGATGCCCTCTATATGACCGTTATCACCATCACCACGGTCGGGTATGGTGAGATACATCGGTTATCGCAGGGAGGAAGGATCTTTACGGTTGTTCTCATCATATCCAGCTTTGGGGTGATGGGGTATATCGTGGCGAGCATTGGCCAAACCATCATCGCCGGCCAAATCCGGACGGCCTTAGGGAGGAGAAAATTGGAAAAGAAGGTTAAAAGGCTCAAGAATCACTATGTTTTATGCGGTTATGGCCGTATCGGCTCCTTTATTGCCAGACAGTTTGCTGTCGAAGATGTCCCCTTTGTCGTGATTGAAAAAGACACGGACAGGATTAAGCTGGCCGAGGAGGATGGTTTTCCGTATGTGGAAGGAGATGCAAGTGACGACGATATCCTTATCAACGCAGGGGTAGAGCGGGCCAAGTGTCTGGTCGCCGCAACCGGCTCTGACGCAGACAACCTCTACATCACCCTCTCCACCAGGTCCTTAAGTCCCACTATCTATATCTTGAGCAGGGCCGGCGAGGAGGGAGCGGAGAGAAAGCTGATGAGCGCCGGGGCCAACCGGGTCGTCTCCCCCTATCTGATGGGTGCCGCCAGAATGGTCAACGCGGTCTTGCGTCCGGCAATTGTAGAATTCGTCGACCTCGTCGTTGAAAGGAAACACCTCGAACTCCAATTGGAGGAGATCACCGTTGCGGATGCCTCCAGATTCAAGGGGAAGCCCTTACGAGAATCGGGGATCAGGCGAGAGCTCGGATTGATCGTCGTAGCCATCAAAAAGGCATCGGGTGATATGCTTTTTAATCCCTCATCGGAGACCTTGATCGAAAAGGGGGATGTCCTCATCGTCCTCGGTGAGAAGAAACACCTGGGGATGCTTGAACAACTGGTGCAATCTGCGGAAATGCTTCATGCGGAGCAACCCTGATGATCATCCATATCACGGTCCCCTTCGATACCCTCATCCCACGGCAAGATGAGATCATCGGCAGGGGGGTCAATCCTGAGATATATTTTAGCTCAGCTGCCCTGGATACGTGCCAGGACGCGGATGTGCGCCATCTGGGTGATGCGCTGAACAAGGCCGGGCTCTCCTATACCTTTCACGCCCCGTTCATGGATCTGGCCCCCGGCGGAGTTGACACCAAGATCAGACGAGCCACGCAGGAGAGACTGGAGCATGTCCTGCATCTGGCTGCCTTGATCAGGCCCAAGGCCGTGGTCTTCCACCCGGATTACGATCCGTGGCGTCACAATGAGGTATTCGATCTCTGGTTTCACGGGAGTATTGAGATGTGGACCCCTTTGGTAAAAGAGGCGGAGAAAATCGGTGTGACGCTGGCGCTTGAGAATATCTTCGATCAGGGACCGGAGACCCTCAAAAAGCTCCTCGATGCAATCAATTCCCCGCGCTTTGGCTTTTGCTTTGATACGGGTCACTGGCTCATATTCAGCAAAAAAGATTGGAAAGAGTGGCTCGAGGTGCTGGGCGGACGATTGGTCGAGGTACACCTGCACGACAATAATGGGGAAGAGGATCAGCATCTTCCCCCCGGTGATGGGAAATTCGACTTCACCGGATTCTTTGGCCACCTGCTGACGCTACAGCTTGCACCGCTCTATACCCTCGAGGTCCATCAGGAAGAGGATTTGCCGAGGAGTTTTGAAGCGGTGAAGGGATATCTCGAGAAAATGAGTAAGGGGTAACGTCTTGTGGAGCTGAATAAAGACACCTTTTGTTTTGTCTGTGGCGAAGAAAACAAGCATGGGCTGCAGCTGCGCATTGAACGGGACGGGGAAAAAGGGGTCAAGACAGAATTTGTTGTTGACCATCGATATCGGGGCTGGGCCAATTACCTCCATGGCGGCGTTATCGGCTTGATCTTTGACGAACTGTTAGGATGGAACGCCCGCTATTTGGGCTACGATGCTATGACCGCCAGGATGGAGGTCCGATATCGCAGGCCCATACCCGTAGGGAGCCGGGTCATTTTTCAGGGGACAGTGGAAAAGGAGTCTAACAGGATATTGGAGATGCGAACCCATGCCTATTTGGAAGATGGATCGCTGGCTGCAGAAGGTCGAGGAAAAATGATGATCATCAACCAGGGAAAGGAGTAGACCGCTTCTGAAGCCATTGTTCGAGGAATGGTGTTGGCTTTTCTTTCGATTTTCGCACCGTGCGCAGCAGATCAATCAACCCCTCTATGTCTTCTCCCAATGCCTCGTACACGTGCATAAGGAGTCCATCCGGCGGTATGCCATATCTCCGATGGGCCAAGATCACGGCGTTGTTTAATCGCTTCATTGGACCCGCAACCTTTCCCGTCTTTAACTGCTTGTTGAGCTCGGCCAACCGTTGTTGCCCGTGAGTGAATACCTCTTCCCTCTTCCTGATCTTCTCCTCCCGAGTCAGATCCTGCGAATAGACCCCCTCCAGTGCATCATACAGTCCTTGGAAAAAACCCGCCATCAAATCCTCATCCTGAGCGAGATCCAGGGCAAGCCGATAAAACGGGGAAGGTCGTTCAAACCGCTCGTTGATAAACTGGAGTGTCCCCTTTTCAGCGACAAATGAGGCGAGTTGCTCATTGAATGCCGTCTCTCCCTTGAAAAAGATGGTGTTATGGACGAGTTCATGAATGATACTATTGATAACAATCACCGGGTGTTGATCCAGGACCGTGGAATAGATGGGATCACCCAGCCACCCCAAGGTGCTGAAGGCAATGGCCTGCTGGAGGCAGGTATCAAACCCCTTCTCTTCCAGTTTCTTGATCTCCTTGTCGGCATCTTCTTTGCTGAAGAAACCCTTATACTCCATCTCCCCCACGATGGGAAAACGCCAGGTATAGGGCTCCAGGCTGTCTTTGGGGCACGCACTCACCAGATAGACGAGGGTATCCCCCTTCACAGGGTAAAAGGTCTTATAGGAACCATCGGGCCGTAGCCCTAACCGCTTCTCGGAAAAATCCGTTACCTCCTGAACGAGACGGATACCCTTCTTTATTTCCTCCTCTACAGCCTCATCCTTCAATACCTCCTGATTCGGCACCCTCCCCCCCAAGATCTGTGCCTCACCCCAGGCGAGTTTCCCCAGATACAGGCCACGGGCACACGAGGTCAGCAGCATGGAGCAGAGAGCAAGGCACATTACCGCCCACAACAATCCCTTGCCTTTGAAATCAAACAAAAAGGGACAGCTTCTGGTAGAGCTGTCCCTTCTCATCTTCAAACACCTGTTCAGTTCTTAATCCTCCAGGACGAAGATAACCTCCATCCTCACCCGGTACTCCGTTATCTTGTCATTCTCCACCGCCACCCGAAACTCCAAGACACGCATACCAGTAATCCCCCTGAGGGTCTTCGATGCCCGTTTGAACCCTGCCTGCATGGCATCATCAAAACTCTTGGGAGAACCTGCGATCACCTCGGTGACTCTGGCTACCCTGCCGTCTGCCATCCTCCTCACCTCCCTCCCCCGTGTTTTCTCTCGATGTCTTTATTTGGTTACAGAGAAGAACTAGACATTTACTATATACCAGAGAGGAGATTTGTCAAGAAAGAGCAAACTCCTTTTTCTACTTGACTATTGCTTATAAAGAGGTTATTCATGTTTTGAATATTTAATATTTGAATATCATACAGGGGCTGATGACTGAACATCCGCAAGAATATGTAATCTTGGGCATTTTGATGAAGCAGGATCGGCATGGGTATGAAATCCATAATCTGCTTTCCTCTGGATTGGGACGTGCCTGGTATGCAGGCATCAGTCAGGTCTATGCCCTGCTCAAACGCCTGGAAGCTGCCGAGAAGGTCGTCTCCTCTGTAGAGCAGCAGGATAACCGCCCGGCCAAGCACGTGTATTCGATTACCCCAAAAGGGCGTGAAGCGTTCTTGCAGTGGGTGCATACGCCCCTTGAGAGAATGAGAGACCTAAGGCTTGAATTTCTTGCTAAGCTCTTTTTTATTAGGGAACGCAAACTCTCCGGCAGCAATGAGCTGATCAAAAAACAGATGGATATCTTTCAAAAACAGCTCAGTGGCATTAAACAACAAGATGAAAACTGCCATGAAGAATTTGAACGCCTCGTCCTCCGTTTCAGGATCGGCCAGATTGAAGCCGTCCTTTCCTGGTTGCGGGACTGTGGTCGCTACGTAAAAACTACATTAACAAGGGATGCGCTATGAAGAATCTTACGATGCATGCGTTTTTACGCTCCTGTTTTTCCGCCGTATTGATGATCGGCCTTTGCATTGCCGAAGGAGGGGCGACGGAAAGAAGAATAACCGCCTTCTGCGGCTCTGCAAGTAAGCCAGCCATGGAAGAGGCGGCATCGCAGTTCGAGCAAGAGACCGGCATCCGTGTCGATCTGCACTTCGGAGGCTCAGGGACGGTGCTCTCCCAGATGAAAATGGCCCGCAGGGGTGATCTCTATATACCCGGCTCACCCGATTATATGAGCAAGGCCCTTCGGGAAGGGGTGGTTGACCCCGAATCAGTGGCGATTATTGCCTATTTGGTCATAGCGATTGATGTGCAGCGCGGAAACCAAAAAAACATACAGACTCTCGCAGATCTCGCAAGACCGGGGATAAGGGTAGGCATCGGTAACCCTGAGGCAGTCTGCGTGGGCCTGTACGCCGTGGAGGTCCTTGAGCGAAACAGGCTTCTCAAAGAGGTTCAGAAGAATATCGTTACCCATGCCCCCAGTTGTTCGGCCACCGCCTCTCTGGTGGCCATGCAGAAGGTCGATGCCGTGATCGGCTGGAGGGTCTTTTCGAAATGGAATCCGGATAAGATCGAAGCAGTCTTGCTGAAGCCCCAAGAAGTACCGAGACTTGCCTATATTCCCGCTGCCATATCGACCTACAGCCAGGATAAGAAGGGGGCGCAACGATTTATCAATTTTTTGATATCCGCCGAAGGACAAAAGATCTTTGCACAATGGGGGTACATCGCCACGGAACAGGAGGCGCATACGTTCGCCTCTCAGGCTGAGATTGGTGGGGAGTATCGAATTCCAGTGGACTATACGCCCCCCGTGCGAAAGTAAAACGACTAAGATCCAATTGAGGAGTTTATGGGATTCGGGAAATCTCAACCAATACATGTGATCAGAGGAGAAAGACCTTTTCAGGCCGCTCTGATGAGCGCCCTCGCGCTCCTCACCCTCCTCTTTGCCGGCATCATCGTATCGCTGATGACCTATACAGATTGGGATGTTCTTGTTGCCACTCTCTTATCCCCGGAGATCCTTTTCGCCATCCGCTTGAGCCTGATCACTGCTACCATATCGACCGCTTTTGCCATGCTCGCAGCCATTCCGGTGGCCTATGCCATCTCCCACTTTCAATTTCCCGGAAAGTCCATTGTCGATACCATCCTCGATCTCCCTATCGTGATCTCCCCCATTGCCCTCGGAGCAGCCCTACTCGTCTTTTTTAATACCCCTGCCGGTGTTGCCATTGAGAACAAGCTCATACGATTCGTTTTTGAAGTGCCTGGAATTATCCTGGCCCAATTCACCATAGTCACCGCCCTGGCAATCAGGCTCCTCAAGTCCACCTTTGACAGCATTGACCCTCGATATGAGCAGGTGGGCAGGACCCTGGGGTGTACGAAGCTTGCGGCCTTCTGCACGGTGACCCTTCCCCTGGCGCGGAATGGCTTAATCGCCGCTGCCATCCTGACCTGGGCCAGGGCCATCGGGGAATTCGGGGCCACCGTGACCCTCGCCGGGGCAACCAAACAGAAGACCGAGACCCTGCCCATCGCCATTTTTTTGAACCTGGCTACTGCCGACGTGGAAAAGGCAGTGGCCGTGATCTTTATCCTCATCGCCATTTCCGTAGTGGCCTTGATCTTCCTCAGACGGATCAGCAGTACGAGGTATCCCCGATGATTGAGATCAAGGACCTCTCTGTGAATGTTGGCGACTTTTCGTTAATCGATATAGACCTTCAGATCGATGATCAAGAGTACTTTGTCATCCTCGGTCCGACAGGGGCAGGAAAGACCGTCCTCCTTGAATCGCTCGCCGGGCTCCATCGTTGCCGCGCAGGTACCATATGGATGGATGGCACAGATATGACGTCGGTCCCACCTGAGCAGCGGCAGATCGGATATGTCCCGCAGGATTACGCTTTGTTTCCCTTTTTGACGGTTGCAGGAAACATAACCTTTGGATTGCGAGGGCGACTTAACACTAAAGATGTCATCAAAAAGAAAGTGGATACCTTGGCCCACCTCTTACACCTTTCCAATCTGCTGGATCGGGATGTGCGCACCTTAAGTGGAGGAGAAAAACAGCGGGTGGCATTGGCCCGAGCCCTTGCCACCTCCCCCCGCATATTGCTCTTAGATGAGCCACTCGGCAGTCTCGACGTCAAGACCGCCAAGTACCTCAGGCTGGAGCTGCGCCGGCTCCATGAGGAATTAGGGGTCAGCACTATCCATGTCACCCACAACCTCATAGAGGCAGAGGAGATGGCCGACAGAATGGCCATCATAAATATGGGTACTGTAGAGCAGGTAGGAGTGCCGGAAGAGGTCTTCTTCGATCCCCGCAGTGAAACAGTCGCTGACCTCATCGGCACCCCCAATATCTTGGATTGTGACCGTGTTAAGTCCATCGGCCATGGATTGGTGGAGGCGGAGTGTGGCGGCATATCCATCATCCTGCCACTTCACGATGGCGGGATCAAAAAGATCGCCCTATTCCCCCGGGACATCTATATCTCAGCAAGCAAACCGCCGGGCCCTGAGTTGAATCGTTTTCAGGGGGTGGTTCAAGATATACAACCGTTTTCTTCTTTAACGAGACTGACGGTCAAGGTAGGAAACAACCAATTGCTGGCCGAGCTGCCCAAGGATATTTTCGAAGAGATGGGGATCACGATTGGCCAGGAGGTCTTTTTGATCTTGAAATTGAGAAGGTTACGGATTCATTAAACACCATTTTTTTAAGGATATATCCCTGAAGCGTTACGCCGCCATAGACATCGGTTCCAACACCATCCTGCTCTTAATCGGCCAGATAACTCCCCAAGGTGATTTCGAAAAGGTCATGGATGGCGGGGAGACCACCCGCTTAGGCAGGGGGCTGCAAAGAGGAGGGCACTTGGACCCCCTGAGTGTAAAAAAGAGCATTGCCGCGCTGAAGCACTTTTGCTCCCTGTGCCAGCAGGAAGGGGTCGAGGAGATCGCCTGTGTGGGGACCAATGCCCTGCGCACGGCCCAAGATGCCGATGCATTTATTCAGCAGGTCCGTAAGGAATGCGGGATCTCACCTCGCATTATCAGTGAGGAAGAGGAGGCCAGGCTTTCCTATCTGTCGGTGCAAAAAGACACCCTCATGCCCCAGGATGCCGTGGTGATGGATGTGGGCGGAGGGAGCACCGAGTACATCTTCCGCCGCGAAGCAGGCTCCATTGGTCAACTGCACACCATCAGCCTCCCCCTGGGAGCGGTGCG
>CAYWLI010000101.1:0-7976 GCA_964459135.1 uncultured Thermodesulfobacteriota bacterium
ATCGATTACGCCGGCCCTGATGGCGTCGTCGAGGTCATGGTTTACATAGGCGATGATGTCCGCCACCCTCACCACCTGTCCCTCCACGGTATCGGCCTTTTCCGAGGGGTCCTGCGGGATGATTGCACCTTTCCCCTTGGAGTGTTTCACGATCCCATTCCTCACCTCGTAGGTGAGGTTCAGGCCCCTTCCCTCCCGCTCCAGCAGATCGACGACCCGCAGGCTCTGGTCGGTGTGGCAAAATCCATGGGGGGAGATTTGATCGAGGACCTCCTCGCCGGCATGGCCGAAGGGGGTATGTCCCAGGTCATGTCCGAGGGCAATGGCCTCGGTGAGGTCCTCATTGAGCCGCAGGCCCTTGGAAATGGTCCGGGCGATCTGGGAGACCTCCAGGGTGTGGGTCAACCGCGTGCGATAGTGGTCTCCGGTGGGGGAGAGGAAGACCTGGGTCTTGTGCTTGAGGCGGCGAAAGGCCTTGGAGTGAATGATCCGGTCCCTGTCACGCTGAAAGGGGGGACGGAGGTCGCATTCGGGCTCCTCCCTCACCCTCCCCTTAGTCCGGCTGCTCAACTGGGCGTGGGGGGAGAGGACTTCATGCTCCATCTTTTCCAAAGACTCACGGATCAACATAGTAGTACACCAACAGGCCGAACAATACGTTGCGGTCAATCAGGTGGGTTAAGAACCTCTCCCGAGTAGTCATCAAAATCGGGTATCTCCCGGCGCAAAAAATCTCTGGCCTTTGCCAGTATCTCTTCTTCTATCTGCCTGACCCGCTCCGGTGATATGTCATACTTCTGGCCGAGCTCACGCAGGGTCAGAGGTTTCTCGGCCATCATCCTTTTTTCGAAGATATCCCGATCCCGCCTATCGAGCGAGACGCGGAACTCCCCCAACTTCTCGGCAAAGAGCTCCCTGAGCTCTTTATCCCCGAGGTGTTCGTCGATGGGGAGGGCTCCCGCAGTCAGGAGATCTCCGAAGGTGGCCCGGGAATCGTCCCCCACCGGGGCGTCAAGGGAGATATCCGCCGTTGCCATCCGCTGGTCCATGGAGACCACCTCGTCCTCTTTAACCTGCAACCGTTCGGCCACCAGTTTCGGGACGGGATCGAAACCCATCCGCTCCAATCGTTCCTTCTCCTTCTTCAAGTCGAAGAAGAGCTTGCGCTGGGCCTGGGTGGTGCCGATGCGCACCAGCCGCCAGTTGTCCATGATAAACTTCAGGATGTAGGCCCTGATCCAGAAGGAGGAGTAGGTGGTGAGTCTGATGCCGCGATAGGGGTCAAAGCGCTTGACCGCCTGCATGAGCCCCACGTTGCCCTCCTGGATGAGGTCCAGCAGATTGGTGGTCCAGTAGCGGTGGTGTTCGAGGGCGATCTTCACCACCAATCTTAGGTTGGAGACCACCAGCTTCAGGACGGCTTCTTTATCCCCGGACTCACGGTATCTGATCGCCGCTTCTCGCTCTTCTTCAGCGCTGAGGATGGGAAAACGGCTGATATCATGCAGGTAATAACGCAAGGGGTCAAAGGGGGCTAATTGGTCCCCCTTTGCTTTTTCCACCGTCGTGAACTCGACAAGCTCGTCGAGATGCTGTTCCTTGGGCTGCTTGGGTTCCTTGGACATGAACTCCTTCATCGGTACTTGTATGTTAATCCCATCATGGGGAAATGACAACCCCTGCGGTTCCTTCCTTCTGTTCTTCTCAAACCCTTCCCAAGACAGAACGGGCCAAGGAGCGGGGGATCAAAATCGAAGTCGAGTGACGGGTAGTTTGTCACGTGGATAAGAGGGCGGTATAGTATAAACTTTATCGGCTCCTTTTTGCTTTGCATGCCGCAGGCCAATATGCTATAAAAGAACATTACTGCACAAAAGAGATAAGAGAGGCCTATGGAGAAAGCGAAGATCCTTGTGGTGGACGACGAAGAAGGGATTCTTAAGTCCATCGTCGGCATCCTGCAAGATGAAGGGTATGGGACCATTACCGCCCGGGATGGGAGAGAGGCCCTACAGCTCTATCAGACTGAAGCACCCGACGCCCTGCTTCTGGACATATGGATGCCCGATATGGATGGGATAGAGGTCCTCAAGAGGCTGCAGGAGTTCGATGCAGACAGTGCGGTGGTCGTCATCTCCGGTCACGGGACTATTTCCACCGCGATCAAGGCGGTAAGACTGGGGGCCTTTGACTTCATCGAGAAACCCCTCTCCATGGAAATCCTCTTGGCCATTTTGGAAAAGGCCCTGGAGCACCGACGGTTAAAATTAGAGAGCAAGCGTCTGCAGAGACTCCTGAAGGAAAATGAGCGCAGTCAACAACAATTTGCCTTCCTCGCAAGCGCCCGGGACGAGTCAATCGGGCACCAGTCTTCATCCGCCGCGACCACGCTGGAGCCGGGCCTGTTGCCTCAGCGTACCCTCAAGCAGAGTATGGTCCTCTATGGGACCGGCCTTCACTCCGGCCTGAAGACGGGGATGATCCTGCGGCCTCAACCCCCGGGCAGCGGCATTGTCTTCTGCACTCTCTCTGAAGACCACACCGTACCGGGGCATCTGGATTATGTCCGCTCCACGGAGTTTGCCACATCGGTAGCCAAGGGGAGGATTGTTATCAGGACGGTAGAGCATTTTATGGCGGTCTTGCATGCCTACCGCATCAACAACCTCTTGATAAAGATCAACGCAGAGATCCCCATCATGGACGGTTCTGCCCTCGACTTTTGCCGGATTATTGAAGAGGCGGGGATCGAAGAACAGACGGCCGGCTGTAAGGAGCTGGTGATCGATCGCCGCTATCAGGTGGGGGAGGAGTCACCGGAGGGTAAGTACATCTACATCGAACCTGCCGATTCCTTCGGCGTGCGGTATCGCCTCAACTATCCTCCTCCCATCGGTGAGCAGGAATACACCTTTGTGCTGGATGGCACGGAGCACTTCAAGAAGGAGATTGCCCCTGCCCGGACCTTTGGTTTCTTAAAGGATGCGGAAAAACTCAGTCGGATGGGCTTGGCTGGTGGAGGACACCTGCATAATGTCATCCTGCTGGATGATAAGGGGGTGGTAAACACCGAACTGCGGTTCCCCGATGAATTCGTCCGCCATAAGATCCTCGACATCCTCGGGGATTTTTACCTCTTGAACCGTCCTATCAAGGGGATGGTGACCGCGAATATGACCGGCCACGGCGAAAACATTGCGCTCTTGCAAGAGATCAAAAAGGGAATGGGGTTGTAAGATCAGTCTATCTCTTTTACCGATTTTAATTCCCTCTCCAAGAATCTTTCCCCTACGTGTATGAAGCGCTCCGCATTATCGGTGACGTAGAAGGTATATGAGCCAACCCGGTCCTCGGGGGTGTTGATCCCTTTCTCCTCCAGGATGCGCTTTACTTCTTTAGCGGTCTCCTTTGCTGAGTTGACCAGGAACACCCCATCTCCCGTGATCTCCCTGATGATACCTTCCAGGAGGGGATAGTGGGTGCAGCCGAGAACTAACGTATCAATCCCATCTTCACACAGTGGACGGAGGTATGTCTGGGCCGTCAGGCGGGTCACTTGGTTGTCTATCCAGCCCTCTTCAGCCAGGGGGACGAAGAGGGGACATGCCCGCGCGATGACGGTGATCACCTCATCAATCCCCTGGATGGCCTGCTCATAGGCTCGGCTTTTCACCGTCCCCTCGGTCCCGATGACCCCAACCCGCTTATTTTGGGTCACCTCTGCCGCCCACCGTGCCCCGGGCTCGATCACCCCGATAACAGGGATCTCATTTTGCTGTTGCAGTGAGGGGAGGCTCACGGCCGAGGAGGTATTGCAGGCTACCACCAGGAGCTTGATCCCCTGGCGCAGGAGAAACCCCGTGATTTCCTGTGAGTACTTGATGACCGTCTGGGGGGAGCGAGTCCCGTAGGGGACCCGGGCGGTATCCCCCAGGTAGATGATGTCCTCAGCGGGGAGTAGGCTGATGACCTCCTTAAAGACCGTCAGCCCTCCTACGCCTGAGTCGAAGATCCCAATGGGGAGCTTTTCTGTTTTCTTCTTTCCCAATAAATTATCCTATCTGTGATACCGTTCGCTAGCCCTGGAAGCGAAGAGGAGATTATGTGCCTGATCGACTATAGGGCATTTCACGGTGATTTTCAAGCCCTCTTGTAAGACGAGTGATACATAATGAAATTTTTTTGTTTGCAGCGTCCTGTGCCGATACGGTATACTGTGCGTGATACGAGGCAGCACAGCGTGTCAGGAAAGGAGGTAGCGGTAATGAAAAAAACACCCGTTATATGTGGCATAGTTTTGATCATCGGCTTACTCTATGCCACATCGGCCATGCCCGTCCAGGTAGAGTGGACGATCAGCGGGGAACTCGACCTTAAGGCCCCGCCAGAGGACATGTGTGCGTCGGCGGATGGAAAGTGGCTCTATATCCTGTCCGCGGGAGAAGTCGCTGTCTATTCGTTTGCCGAAGAAAAAATCGTCAATCGTATTGCCATTGAGAAGGGTTTCGACAGAATGATCTGTATCAAAGAAAAGAATTCCCTTGTGGTAACCAGCCGTTCAGGCAACACGGTACAGATTATTCAGCTCGAAGAAGTCTATCAGTTTGACACCTCCGGACTTCCATTTCAAGGCTCCAAGAGTGCGCCCGTTACCGTCGCTGTGTTTAGCGACTATCAATGACCGTACTGTGCGCGGCTCGAGCCGCTACTCCAGCAGGTGCTGGACAAGTATCCTAAAAAGGTCAAGCTTGTTTTTAAGAATTTCCCCCTTTCTTCCATCCACCCATTCGCTCATAAGGCTGCTGTTGCGGCCTTAGCAGCCCATGCGCAAGGAAAGTTCTGGGAGTTTCACAACAAGCTGCTTGAGAACTACAAAGCATTGAACGATGCCAAGATTCAAGAGATTGCCACGGAGCTCAAGCTCGATATGGAGCGGTTTAACAAGGCGATGCAAGACCCATCCATACAAAAACTGGTTGCCAGAGATTTAACAGAGGGCGAGCAGGCAGGAATTGAAGGAATACCCATCATTTTTGTCAATGGGAAGCTTCCCAAAGAGACCAGCCTGCAAGGGTTGGAGGACCTGATTGAGGCTGAATTGAAGAAAAAGAAAAGCAAATAAAAACCTTCTTCCATATTTTTGCGATCTCCATTGGTCTGAGAAAAAAAATGGCTGAGTGAAGGTTATTAAGAATTACACTCAGCCAATTAAGAGCTAAAAATATTTTTTATAGTGCCTGGAATAAAGAAGGAATAGGGTATCGAATTTGTTCCCTTATCTCCGTCTCCTCTTGGGAGCCTTGCCGACAAAGGCGTTGTAGAGCAGGGCAAAGACGAACCCGCAGATCGCCCCGTCCACCAAGGCGTACAGCATCCCTACTATTACATCAAGGAACGTACCCGAAGCTTTGTACCCGGGATACACCGACGCCATTATTTTCAATGACTCTCCGGCAAATCCCGGGCTTATGAGATTCAAGATGCCTATTACCAACATACCCAGTGCCCACGCAATAGCTGTTGCAATGGTTAACCCTTTTACGCTTAATTTCATCTTTTCCTCCTTTCCAGGTTAGTAAAAAAGAAAAACAATTAAAAGTGTTGGTGCCTGGAGCGAGGATCGAACTCGCACGAGGCATGGCCTCAAGGGATTTTAAGTCCCTTGCGTCTACCAGTTCCGCCATCCAGGCCTCGGTTATACCTTACATTCCTCGCGGAACCTTGTCAAGACAGGCTGTTGCGTCACCCGCCTGAGGAGGGGGAGGCATCCCGTAGATACTGAGCTGCCTCTTCTGGGGGGGTGGGGTTGATGTAGAAGCCCGTTCCCCATTCGAAGCCGGCCACCTTGGTCAATCGGGGGATGATCTCGATGTGCCAGTGGTAGTATGCATTGTTCGACTCCCCGAACGGGGAGGTATGTATGATGAAGTTATAAGGGGGATCTGTCAATACCCGGTCCATTCTCTGCAGGACCCCGAGGAGAACCTGGGCTACACCAGCATGGTCCTCTATCTCCTCAAACGAGGAGCTGTGGGCCTGGGGGATGATCCATGTCTCGAAGGGGAAGCGGGCGGCGAAAGGAGCCACGGCGATGACGCCGTCCACCTCCTCGATGATTCTGACCTCTGCAGCGAGCTCCTGCTTGATGATGTCGCAGAAGATGCACTGATGGTGATCGTTATAATACGTTTTCGCCCCTTCCATCTCCTCGAAGACCCGTTTTGGGACGATGGGGAGGGCGATCAGCTGGGAATGGGAATGATCCAAGGAGGCCCCGGCAGCAGCACCATGATTTTTAAAGACCATAACGCAACGAAAGCGAGCGTCTTGTTGTAATGTACGAATCCTCTCACGGTATGCCCAGAAGATATCCGCTACTTCCCCCACGGAGAGGTCGGCAAGCCTGGTGTGATGTCGGGGTGTCTCGATGATGACCTCGTGTTCCCCCACTCCAGTCATCCAGTCAAATACCCCCGTGCTGGTCTCCTCGAGCTTCTCATCAGCTACCAGGGCGGGAAATTTGTTCGTGACGACGCGCAGGCGCCAGCCAGGGGTGTTCGGGGCTGAACCATCTGGTCTGAGGGCATATACTTCAGGCGGGGTTTTTGCCTCGTTGCCGGGGCACAGGGAGCAGAATCCATCCTTGGGTTCTTCTGTTTCGCTGACGAAGTCCGAGGGCCGCTTCCCCCTCTCGGTGGCTATGATAACCCATCTCCCGATGATGGGATCTTTTCGTAACTCCGGCATAGAGGTTATGGAGACAGGTGGGTGATTACTGTATCCCCCTCTTTTCCAGATCTTCCTGCTCTTGCTTGCACTTGATGCAGAGGGTCGTCACGGGCCTGGCCTCCAGCCTCTTTTCTGATATCGGCGCTTCGCACCGCTCACAGATGCCGAAGGTCCCTTCTTCTATTCTCTCCAGTGCCTCGGTGATCTTTGTGATCAACTTTCTCTCGCGTTCGCGGATCCTGAGCAAAAAGTTGCGATCAGACTCCCATGAGGCCCTATCGGTGGGGTCGGGAAATTCCCCATCGGTGACCGTCAAATCGTTGATGGTCTTGGCGGCCTCCTTCATGAGCTCCTTCAGTTGTTCGTTCAAGAGAGATTTATAGTGTTGTCGTTTTTTCTCATTCACCCCGTTTCCTCCGGTCAGGAGAGAATACAGTATAAAGATATGAAGGGTAATGAAAAACCCATCGGAAGTCAATAGAAAAAGGGGGACAATCGTGTTTGAAGAACATGCAACAAAGAGGTTGCTTTGCATCGCTGCCATGCTACTATAGCGTATCGGTAAAGACCGAGATTATTGAAGTATATGAGAAGGGAGCACTGATGGGACTCATTACAATTATGCCGTGTCTGGACATGAAAGAGGGGAGGGTTGTCAAGGGGGTTCACTTTGTGGACCTCAAGGATGCCGGTGATCCTGTGGAAAACGCCGCATTTTACCAGCGTGAAGGGGCCGATGAGCTGGCCATGCTGGACATCGCGGCCACCTTGGAAAACCGCAAGACCAGGTTGGCGTGGGTCAAGGCCGTCTCAGCCGTCATCGATATACCCCTGACCGTAGGGGGCGGGATTGCCAGCCTAGAGGATATCGAGATGGTCCTGGAGGCCGGTGCCGAAAAAATTTCGATGAACAGCGCCGCGGTCAAGGACCCGGACCTGGTCAAGGTTGCAGCAGAGAAATTCGGCCCGGAGCGGGTGACCGTGGCCATCGATGCCAGGAGAAATCAGGAGATGCCGTCCGGGTTCGAGCTGGTGGTCTCAGGCGGCACCAAGCCGGTGGGGAAGGATGCCGTTGCATGGGCTCAAGAGTGCGAGAAGCTGGGCGCGGGGGTGATCCTGCCCACCAGCATGGATGGGGATGGGACCCAGGCGGGGTACGATCTGGCCTTTACCAAGGCCATTGCCGATGTTGTCCAAGTACCGGTGGTGGCCTCAGGGGGTGCGGGCACGCTGGAGCACTTTTATGA
>CAYWLI010000102.1:0-3550 GCA_964459135.1 uncultured Thermodesulfobacteriota bacterium
AGCGGCAAGGGAGGTACGGGGAAGACCACCATCGCCACCAATATGGCCCTGGCCCTGGAACAGGTCCAATTCATCGATTGCGATGTGGAAGAACCCAACGCCCATCTCTTCCTCAAGCCCCAGATAGAAAAAAAAGTCATGGTTACCATCCCCATCCCCCGTATTGACGAAACCAAATGCACCCACTGCGGCCGCTGCGCTGAGGCGTGCGAGTTCAACGCCCTCGTCTGCTTTCCTCAGACGGTTCTGGTCTTCGACGAGCTCTGCCATGGCTGCGGCGCCTGCTCCTATATCTGTCCTGAAGAGGCCATAAGGGAAGAAGAAAAGGAAATAGGAGTAATAGAGTTTGGAAAACGGAACGGGATAGACTTTATCCACGGCCGGCTCAAAGTGGGTGAGCCCATGGCCACGCCCATCATCAGGATGGAAAAATCCTTTATAAAAAATGAAAGGATAATTATCTTAGATGCACCCCCCGGGACATCGTGTCCGGTTATCGAAACGGTCAAGGGGAGTGATTTCTGCCTCCTGGTAACAGAGCCTACTCCCTTCGGCCTTAATGATTTGATGCTGGCCGTGGAGTTGCTCAAGCAGTTAGCAATTCCCATGGGGGTCGTCATCAACCGTGCCGATGTGGGGAACAAAGACGTGCATGAGTACTGCCGACGCGAGGAAATCCCTATACTCCTTGAAATACCCATGGATCGCACCATCGCTCATCTCTACTCCGAGGGAATCTCAATGGTGGAAAAACTCCCTGAGTACCGGGATAAGTTCGTCGGTCTCTTCGCATGGATCAAGGAAATTGTCGAGGGCACAGGAAGTGCATAAATGAGGAGTTGGAAGGACTTGTACGACCAAAAGCCAGAGGAACAGACTGGTTATCTCGTCTACAACGAGATTATCCTCGACCACTTCAAGAACCCCCGCCATATCGGCGAGATAAAAAACCCTGATGGGATGGCCCTGGTAGGTGATCCCCGTTGCGGAGATCATATCAGACTCTACCTCACGATAGAAGGGGATAAAATCGTCGACATCCGGTACAAAGTATTTGGGTGTGCTGCGGCCATCGCCACCACCAGCATCCTCAGTGAATTGGCCATAAACAAGGACCTGGATGATGCCCTTGCCATCACCGACGATGACATCATTGATGCAGCAGGGGGAATACCGGCAAGAAAGGCCCACTGTTCCCTGCTCGGGGTGGTGGGACTTCACACGGCCTTAGCAGAATACTTTATAAAAAAGGAAGGGGAACAGTGAAACAATTGATCGTACTCAGCGGCAAAGGCGGTACCGGAAAGACCACCGTAGTCGGCGCCTTTGCTTCTTTGGCAGAAAAAAAGGTTCTGGCCGACTGCGACGTGGATGCCGCCGACCTCTTTATTATCTTGGAGCCAAAGAACATCGAAAAGGTCGAGTTTTATTCAGGCCGCAAGCCGAGAACAAATCAAGAAAAGTGTACGGCATGTGGTATATGCACCGACCTGTGCCGCTATAACGCCATCGAGAACGGGGACGTGGACCTGGTGGAATGTGAGGGGTGCGGCCTCTGCGCTCTGGCATGTCCGGAAGAGGCCATCAGTATGGAGGATGCCTTTTGTGGTGAATGGTTTATCGCCGATACTCGATATGGACCTTTGGTCCATGCACGGCTGGGAATCGGGGAAGAAAACTCGGGAAAACTGGTAGCGCAGGTACGCAAGGTAGCCCAATCGATTGCAGAGGAAAGAAAGCTCGATCTCGTCCTCATCGATGGGCCACCGGGGATTGGGTGTCCGGTAATCTCTTCCCTTGCAGGTGCTGATCTTGTCCTCATCGTGACAGAACCAACCGTTGCCGGTGTCCACGACCTCGAGCGTTTGGTCGCACTTGCCCAACACTTCGGCATTCTTCCGTCTATCTGCATCAATAAATATGATATCAACAGAGAAAAGACCCGTGCAATCGAAGCGTATTGTCATGATAACAATTTCCCTATACTGGGAAAGATACCCTTTGACGTGGCCGTGGTTAAATCCATGGTAAAGAAAAGAACGGTGATGGAATACCCGTGCCCTACGATCCATCACGCCATCGAGGACATGTGGGGAGGCGTGCAAAAGGCACTGAAGGATATGAATAAGGATGCTGGGAGCGCTCATGAACAAGAGGGAAGATGAACTAAAAAAAGAAGGGTGGCAAAAACGCTTCGTTGCCGAAGAGCCTAGATTGAGCGAGATGGTCCGCCTGTATGAAGAAACGGGATTCGAGGTACACCTGGAACTTCTTTCTGCGGTGGAAGAGCCGGATGAAGAAAATGAGGAGTGCCAAGCATGTCGGATCTGCTTTGAGGGGGCTGAGGACAAGTATCGGGTGATCTTTACCCGCCCACAAGCGGGGAACGAGTAACGGACGGCATGAAGATCCTGGAAGACCTCCTCGAACATCTTACCCCGAGCGAGGTAGCGCTGCGAGATGTGATCGTCGGAGCGCATTGGACAGTTGTCATGACACGAGGCTGCGGGCTCGCATCCACCATAGGGGACCCCCATCCGCACAAAGGTCCGAGTGTGCGCGATGCTGGAAAACTGACCGAAAAGGCAATCACCGAACTCATGAATCTGGCACATTCAGAGAAGCTCTTGGAGGCATCCATCGGCATGGCAACCATCAACTCCGTGATCGAGATCAATGAAGGCAGGTGCTCCGAGGTCAATGCCTTTGATATCCTCGCCGAACAGGGGTCAGGAAAAAATGTGGCTGTCATCGGCCATTTTCCCTTCGTACCCAAACTGAAGGAGCTCGCTCGAAACCTCTGGGTCATCGAACAAAGACCACGCCCGGGGGATCTCGAAGCAGATCGAGCAGCAGACATCCTCCCCCGCTGTCAGGTCGTGGGTATCACAAGCACCTCTTTTATCAACCATACGTTGGAATCGCTCATCGAACTATGCCGGGATGCCTTTGTCATGCTCTTGGGCCCCACTACACCCCTTACTCCTCTCCTGTTCGACTATGGGATCGATGCCTTATCCGGAACAAAAGTGGTGGATGAGACTCGGGTCATCCATCATGTAAAGGAGGGGGCCACCTTCCAGCAGATCCACCACGCCGGGGTACGTCTCCTCACCATGACCCGATGAGTCTTGAGCGAAGCGAAAAGGCAGCTTCCCTCTCCATCATCCTTAATACATCCCTCACGCTGATCAAATATATCCTCGCCTCGCTCTCCGGCAGCGTCGCCCTCATGGCCGACGCTATTCACTCTCTCACCGATGTAATCTCTTCTACCTCGGTCCTTATGGGGATCAAGCTCTCCAAGAGGCGTTCCAAAACCTTTCCCTATGGCCTCTACAAGGTGGAAAACCTGGTTTCTTTGGCCATGTCCCTGCTCATCTTTCTGGCCGGCTATGAGATCTTCCGGGAGACCTTCACGCATCACGTACCCTTGGTGGTGGAACGTATCCCGTGGGCCATAGCAGGAGTAATCCTTGCCATTCTCGCCACGTATCTTTTTTCCCGCTACGAAATGCGCATCGGCAGACAGATCAATTCCCCAAGCATT
>CAYWLI010000102.1:3650-7797 GCA_964459135.1 uncultured Thermodesulfobacteriota bacterium
ATCACGGACAAGATAGCGGAACGGATTCGGGAGAAGATCCCCCATGTGGACCATGTCCTCATCCATTATGAACCGATCCGCAAAGAAACAATTATCTTCGCAGTCCCCCTCATGGAGGATAAAGAAACTATCTCGGAACACTTCGGTGAAGCCCCCTACTTCTCTATAATTACCCTACGGGCCAAGGATGGAGCAATCGTGAAGCAAGAACGCCTGAGCAACCTCTACTTGCGGGAGGAAGAAGGAAAGGGTATAAGGGTAAGTGAATGGCTGGTACAAAAGGGTGTAGACAAAATATTCACGAAAAAGAGTTTTGAAGGAAAAGGGCCCTTTTATGTCTTCTCAAATGCACGCGTTGAAATGATCATCACCACAAAGAAGAGCCTTCATGATCTCGAGTACAGCATCGAAGAATAAAAAAAAATACCCTTCTGGTTATCACTTGCTGCGTGAGGGACGACGAGAACTGTTGATACGTGAGGGCTCCGAAGACCGCCTCCAACGCCAAGGGCTTCTGAACCCCGCAGTAGTGTGGAACAAGACTGCTCAACCAAGCCAACTGAGGGGGAGGGGTGAGGTACTCCTCATCAAGGGGAAACAGGGGGGGGTAGCTGTCAGAAAGTACCGCCACGGGGGACTGTTGCGTCGACTCACCGGCGACCTCTTCTTTTTTGGCGCCCGCCCGTTTCAGGAGGTAGCCATCACTGAAGAGGTGAAGTCAGCAGGCGTCCCTACCGTGGAGATCCTGGCCGCCATCATAGATCGGGGATGGGGTGGGTGGTACCGGGGATACCTTATCACCAGGTACCTACCCACAGCAAGGGATCTCATCTCCTACCTCGATAAAGAGCCACAGGGGGAAAGGAGAAAAGCGGTCATCGAGAAGGCTGCGGAGGCGGTAAAAAGGATGCATCAGGGGGGCATTTATCACGCCGACCTTCACCTCAAGAATTTCTTGGTTGAAGAAAAAAGACCAAAGGTCTATCTCATAGATTTTGACAAATCCGAGGTCTTCCCCCGCCTCAGACCCTCAAAAAGAATGAAAAACCTCAAGAGGCTGGATCGGTCGGCGGAAAAGCTCACAAGGCACGGCCTATCCCTAACCAAAAGGGACAAAAGGACATTCTGCCGCGTCTATACATCCGGCGATAGGGAGATCCGCCCGTATCTAAAAACCTATGTGCAAAGATATCGCTGGTATCAGCGACTGTACCGATGGGGGTGGTTGATTGCGAAAATACTCTATCCCCGCGCTAAGCCCTGGAGGAAATCGATCACGTAATCAGCCACTTGATCCTCCATCCCCCACCAGAAGTGATCGGCCCCGGGAATGATGTGGAGCATCTTGGGCTGGGGAAGGGAGAGATAAAGTTCTTCCACCGGCCCCACGGGAGCGATGACATCCCGCTCACCAGTGACGATGAGTTTCGGTTTTACCTCTTCTTTTAGTGCGACGAAGTCATATATGGCCACAGGAGGGGAGATGCACATGAGGGCCTTGACCCGCTTCTCCCCTGCCACACCTTTCACCCCCACATACGCCCCAAAGGAGTACCCCAGGAGGTAGAGGGGAACGTCAGTACCCAGCTCTGCCGTGCAGAATTCCATGGCACCCCGCACATCCTCCATCTCCCCCACCTCCTCGCAATATACACCCCCACTCCCCCCCACACCCCGAAAGTTAAAACGGAGGGTGGAAAACCCCTGTGAGACCAGAGCGCCTTGCAGACCCCCGACAACATTGTTGTACATATCACCGCCATAAAGGGGATGAGGGTGACAGAGGATAATTCCCCCGCGGCCTTCTTCTCCGCGACAAAGGAGCCCCTGTAACGTCAGGCCGTCCGTGCTGGGAAAAGATACCGATACTTCCGTCAATCTTTCCCCTTATAGGGGAGGGCTTCGTCGATGAGCATCACGGGGATATCATCCTTGATGGGGTAGACGAGTTTGCATGACTTACAGATCAGCCCATCCTCCTTTTTCGACAGGACGATGTCCCCTTTACACTTGGGACATGCCAAGATATCCAACAACTCTTTGTTAATAGCCATTTCCTTCCTCCTTTTCATGCCTTCCTGTAATAAAATCCAATAGCTGGCCTCGAGGAGATCCTGGGCGACAAAATCCGGTGGATCCCCCTGCCAAGCCTTCAGTTCCCCCTTGCCATACCCCGTCAAGACCAATATACCCTTCCCCCCCACGCGATGGACCGCGCCGATATCGTCAGCCTTATCCCCTACCATATATGAGGACGGGAGGTCTACCCGTAACTCCTCAGCAGCCAACTGTAACATACCTGGCTCTGGCTTGCGACAGGTGCACGCTGCATCCGGGTGGTGAGGACAGTAGTACATCCCGTCAAGGGAGGCTCCCTCCTGTCCTAACAGCACATACAACCTCTTATTGATCTCCTCAACGACGGATACGGGAAAGTACCCCCGTGCCACCCCTGACTGATTGCTCACCACCACTGTCCGCAGATCAAGGTAATTGATCAGGCGAATGGCCCGGGCCACGCCGGGGATGAGCTCGATGGCCTCCGGGTCGCTCAGATACCCCTTCTCCTGGATGATGGTGCCGTCCCGGTCGAGAAATACAGCTCCCTTCAGATTCATCCTTTCTGCTCCGCCTTGATACGGGCCAGTTCCTCAGCCAGGGATGCCACGTAATCCCTACCCTTTTCTCCGTTTTCCAACGGTTCGAGCCACACCGACGGAATAGAGGAATAACCGTAGTACGCACCTGCAAGAGCACCGGCCATGGCGCCGATGGTGTCGGTATCGCCGCCGCAGTTGACTGCTGTCAGCAACGTATCCTGAAAATCCGCATTGATAAGAAAGGCAGCCATGGCTGCTGGAACCGCCCCTATCGCACTCACATCTCTCGGAAAGGTGGCGGCAATCAGTTCGATCTTTGCCTCGAGATCGCCCCCTTGCTCCATCTCAGCAATCCTCCCCACCTCAGCTGCCACACCCATATCCACCCCCTGCACCCCCTCAACGATCCCCTCCAGAAAGGCGCTGGGATCTATAGTCTCCCCCTGTGTCCCTTTCTGCAAAGCCATCCCTACCCCCAGGGCCTGGGCCAGGGCACCGGCCAACCCCTCGGGGTGTCGGTGGGTAATCCGGGTGCAGATCAGGGCAGCCTCCTGTAATTGCTCCCGTTCGTCATAAAAGAAGAATCCGATAGGGGCGATACGCATGGCGCCACCGTTCCCCCAGCTATCGGTCCCTACTTCTTCCCATGATGCCCCCTGCCTCAGCCGGTCCATGATCCCGTAGATTCGGGCACCGTAACCGCGGTATGGGTGAAAGTTCTCCAGAAACCGCTGAGCGGTGAAGGCAGGATCAAAGCCGGGGTCCTCTTTTAAGGATTCCATGATCCCGATCATCATCTCGGTATCATCGGTGTAAACCCCCTCCCCTATCCCGTTCATGATTCCATGCCGGGCCCTGATCTGCTCCCAGGACCACCCCTCCACCTCCCTCCCCATGGCATCCCCCACAAAGGTCCCGAGGGCAGATCCCTGAAACCGGTCGATGAGAGTGGGCAAGAGATTCTTTGATATCATTCTGTCCTTTACGTGCTTAGAGTCTAGATTTTAAATCCCCGATTCCCCCTTTTCTAAAGAGGGGAGCGAAAGATGTCAGGTGGAACGATGTGTTATCGTATTATTACTTTTTCTTCTTCAAGTTTCCAAGCACAATATCCAAATTGAAAACCTGGTTCAGGACGACTGCGATAATGGTCGTCGTTGGTAACGGGTCGGTAAAAAAGGTTTGAATGAAGTGAGGAGCACGAGCATAGAGACTGGGCAGAAATGCTGTGCTCAACCCGAAAAAGAGAGAGATCCCAACCACAAAGGTCTTGCGCGGGTCCCATGCTTCACTGAACATTTCGGCAAGCCCGGTGCATATCATGAAACTGCCGGCAAAAATGATCGATGCTCCCATAACAGGTTTGGGCATCATCGACAGCATGGTTATAAATTTCGGGAAGAAAGCCAGGATTACAAAGATAACTCCTGCACCGACACTGATCCACCTGCTGAGGACTTTTGTGGCCCCTGCCAATCCAATATTGCTGGACGAAGTATCGACCGCCATGCCTCCCAGCAATCCAGCCAGCGCTGTTGAAAAACCAT
>CAYWLI010000103.1:0-7634 GCA_964459135.1 uncultured Thermodesulfobacteriota bacterium
TAGAGCATAACGAGAGTCATATCGAGGAGTATCGTCAGTGGGCCGGCAAGGCGGGGGAGATGGGCCTGGATGGGATCAAGGCGCGGATCACCGAGGCCATGGAGGCGATCATCCAATCAAACAGTCTTTTCAGAGAGGCTTTGAAAGAACTAGAGCCCCTCTAGATACTTTTGGAGCCGCTCCATCCCCTCCTCGATATTCTCCAGGGAGTTGGCGTAAGAGAAGCGCAAAAACCCCTCGGCCCCGCTGCCGAAGTCTATCCCCGGGGTCACCCCTACCCCAGCCTTCTCGAGGATATCGAAGGCCAATCGATACGAGTCGGCGGAGTACTTCCGGGCATTGGCCAGGATATAAAAGGCCCCGGTAGGCTCCACCGCCACCCCAAATTCCAGCTCCCGCAGCCTCTGAAGCATAAACTCCCGTCGGCGGTTGTAGATCTCTTTCATCTCCGCCACCTCCTTGTGCGCCTCATGCAGGGCGGCAATACCCGCCCACTGGACAAAGGAGTTGGGGGAGATAAAGAGGTTCTGCTGCATCACCTGCATGGGTCGAATAAATTCCTGCGGGGCGATGAGGTACCCCAGACGCCACCCTGTCATGGCGTAGAGCTTGGAAAAGCCGTTGAGCACAAAACAGCGGTCGGTGAACTCCAGCATGGTGTGCTCTTCCCCCTTGTAGACGAGGCCGTGGTATATCTCGTCGGAGATGACAACGGGTGAGAGGGCGGCGATCTCCTCCATCCTCTTTTTATCCATGACGATGCCGGTGGGGTTGGACGGGGAGTTGACGATAATCCCCTTGGTCTGTGGGGTGGTCTGCCTCTTGATCGCAGCGGGGAGGTATTGGAACCCTTCCTCTTCCTCGGTATTCACCAGGACGGGCCTACCCTCCACATAGGAAATAATGTTGGGGTAGCAGGGATAGTGGGGGTTGGGGAGGATCACCTCGTCACCGCTTTCCAAGAGGGCGGAGAAGAGCAGGAGCATGGCCGGCGAGGTCCCCGAGGTGACTAAGACCTGGTCGGGGGATACCTCCACCCCGTATTTCTCCGCATACCGTTCACAAATGGCCTCCCGCAGCGGCACCAGGCCCAGGCTGTGGGTGTAGTGGGTCTCCCCCTCCCTGATGGCCCGCAGACAGGCCTCCTTGATGGGCTCTGGTGTATCGAAGTCGGGTTCACCCACCTCCAGGTGGATCACTCTCCGGCCGCGGCGCTCCATCTCTTGGGCCCGCTCCAGGACGTCCATAACGATGAATGACTTCATCGCCTTGGCCCGTGAAGTGATCATTTTCCCCTCCGTATGTGCACGTGCTCTCCCCTCCCCCACCCCCGCTCGCGGTGCAGGCTTCGCTCTTTGAGGGAGATCTCCAATAACCCCGCACTCCCCCACAGGGCGATGACCTCCCCTCTCTTCCCCTCCTCGTAGGATGATCTCAAACCTCTGATCCGCTTCCCACCGATCTCTATCTCTACAACACCGTCGGGGGCAAATGCCTCCATTATGTCCCGGGAGATATTGGTGACGAGGTTGCCGAAAGAATCGACCCCAATCACCTCCCCGCGGAGGGTCTCTCCCTCTGTCATGGGATCGGGGATCGGCAGGGAGGTCAGATCTGTGATCTCAATGGGAGGCCCCATCTCCGCAGGGGGGACACCCTTGGAGAGATGGGCTGCAACAGGGGCGAAGATATCCCTCCCATGAAAAGTATGGCTCACGCGGGGGAGATGAAATCGCTCCTCAATCAACTCATAAGCCTGTTTCTCTTCTTCCCGCTTCAGGACGAAGGTAAAACAACCGTTGTCCGGCCCGACAAAGCGATAACCCTCCGTCTCCAAAACGAGGGGTCTGCGAGGCCCACCCACCCCAGGGTCCACCACAGCCACGTGGATGGTCCCCGATGGGAAAAAAGGATAGGTCTGTCCCAAGACCAGGGCGGCCCCCATCACGTCGTGGGGAGGGATCTCATGGGTCAAATCGATGATGCGGCAGTCGGGATTGATCTGGAGCATAACCCCTTTCATGGCGCCGATATACCCGTCCCCCCACCCGAAGTCGGTTAACAGGGTGATGATCGGCCTATCCGTCATCCGCCCCCCTGATGTGCTTCAACCTCTCCTCAAAGGGAGGCCTGATTATCCCCTGCTCCGTGACGATGGCACTTACATAGCGGTGCGGCGTGACGTCGAAGGCGGGGTTGCGGACTCCGATCCTCTCTGGGGCCAGACGGCGCCCCCACGGGGCAACCACTTCTTCTGGGGCCCGCTCCTCGATGGGGATCTTCCGGCCCGTCTGGATGTTCCAATCGAAAGTAGAAAGCGGTGCGGCGACGTAGAAGGGTATCTTGTGCTCTTTGGCCAGGACTGCGAGGGTATAGGTGCCGATTTTGTTGGCCACGTCCCCGTTGCGGGCGATCCTGTCCGCCCCGACAATGACCAGATCGATCTCCCCACCCTGCATGATGGAGCCCGCCATATTATCGGTGATGAGGGTCACCGGAATCCCCTCTCTTTGGAGCTCCCAGGCAGTAAGCCGGGCACCCTGCAGCAGCGGTCGGGTCTCCGTGGCGACCACCGCGATATTCTTTTTCTCCTCCCAGGCGCTCCTGATCACCCCCAAAGCAGTTCCGTATCCCCCTGTGGCCAGGGCCCCGGCATTGCAGTGGGTCAGGATGGTATCGCCGTCGCTGATCAGGGCCTTCCCGTGCTTTCCTATCTTTTTATTGATAGTGATGTCTTCCTTCAGGATGGCGAGGGACTCCCCCACCAAAAGTCCCTTAATGTCCTCTACACCCCTCTCCTTATTAGCCTCACATACCCCTTTCATCCGCTCCAAGGCCCAGCGGAGGTTGACAGCCGTGGGGCGCGCCTCCTTCAGGGTATCACAGATAACGGAAAGCTCCTTATATAAGGAAGGAAAGTCCTTGTTCGCTATCCCCAGTACCCCCAGGGCCAGCCCCATGGCCGCAGCGATGCCAATAGCAGGCGCCCCCCTGATGGCCAGAGTCTTGATGGCCTCAACCACGGCAGTGTAATCGGAGCACTCGAGGTAGACCTCCTCCCCCGGGAGCCGGCGCTGATCGAGGATGACGACCTTGTTATCCTTCCACGCTATGGTCCTTGGAAACACGTTCACCCCCTCCCCCGCTGTCAAGTTAATTGCATTTTTAGACCATCTTCCCGCAAAGACGCTCAACAGGGGCCAAGGGTTCGAGTGGTCGAGGGTTAGGGTCCCATTTTTTCACTAGAATCCTAGAATCCTTGATTCCTATGGCCCTGTCGTTTGTCCTTATCATATGTGAGCAGGAAGATACTGTCAAACAATTGAAAGGGGGGCAATAAAGCCCCCCTTCAGACATATCGGGAGAACAAGGTGAAATCGTGTATGTGTTACGAAACGGCTTTCGCGCTCTGCTCTTCTTCTAGGTGAATTCCGAGCCGTTGTTCAGCAGCCCGCAGAATAGCCCGCAACATATCACTGTAAGACATATCCGCGATCTTCGCCATCTTTGCCAAATGCCCGTCCCAGCACCACCCCGGATTGGGGTTCACCTCCAGGAGCTTTGGTGCACCCGCCGCATTCAGCCTCCAGTCAAGCCGACAGTAATCTCTGCACTCCAGCCTCTCAAACAACTTCACGCAACATTCCTCAATGAACTTTTGTGTCTCATCAGGGAGCTGCGCAGGGATCGACTTGATTTTCCAGTACGGTGATTCGGGAAGCCACTTGGCCTCATATCCGCAAACCCTGGGAAGGTCCGGCGGAAGGGCAGAATAGTCCTCCTCAAGAATGGGTAAGACCGTATAAGACTCAGGGGGGTTTCCGATTATCCCAACGGTGATGTCATTGCCGGTGAGAAATTCTTCGACGAGCAGGGGCTTGTCATAGCCGAATTTCTCCCTGATTTCTGAGATCGCATTGACCAGCTCTTCAATGGTGGTGGCGACACTCCGTTGGGTGATGCCAAAGCTGGAATCCCCAAAGTTGGGCTTCACGATCACGGGAAAGCCGAAGGGGAGCTCAAAGGTGCTGTCCTCCGGCTTGATAAAGAAGGCCTCGGGGACCGGGATCTCCATCTCTTTTGCGATGCCGCGAATCAGGGACTTGTCGTAGCAAAAGGCAAGGCATTGCGGCCCTGACCCTGTGTAAGGGATACCGAGCATTTCCAGCAAGCCGGGGACATGGAGCTCTTTTGTGGCATCGTTGTTATATCCTTCATCGCACAGGTTAAATGCCAGGTCGATCTTGCCGACCCATTTCATCAATTCAGTGATGATGACGTCGTGGTTGTGCAGGTAGGTAAAATGATAGTCCTCGTTCTCCCGCAGGGCTGATTTCATCTGATCAATGGTATAGAAATCGTCGTCATCGAAGATGCGCAGCGGCTTCAAGGGGTCCGGCTTATTGGGATCCCCCATCAACACTGCCACATTTTTTACCGCCCCTTTTTGCCTTCGTTTGACAGGCGTCCATTCCTTTTTCACCACACTGGTCACCAGCAGGCGGCGCTCCATCATGCCCAGGTCTTGATTCCGCTGTGAGTTCGTTGCAATCTCAGCGTGAAAGTCGGTATTACTGAAGCCGACCGTCTTTAACAGCCGGGACAGCCCCTCCCGGGTATAGAGTCTTTCCGCATAGAAGTGGTCTGCGATCATGCCCTTTTCAGCGTGATTAACCATCTCCCTGGATATCAGGCGCTCTCCATCAGCGGAGAGGGAGCGCTCCCGGCAGACAAACCGCTTCTTGTCTATCCATTCCCATGAGTGCGGCTTGAAATGCTCTTTGAGATACGCGCCATCAGCTAAATCGATAATAAACCTCCCCCACGGCTTCAAGACCCTAAATACCTCCTTAAACACCTTCATGTCTTCTTGCGCGGCTTCAAAATATCCCAGGCTGTTCCCCAGGATCATCACCACGTCAAAGGTATCGGGGGGATAGGGGATCTTGCGGGCGTCTCCTTCGCGGAATCGGGTCCTGAGACCTTCTGCCTTGGCGGTCGATTTGGCCTTTTGAATCAGGTAATGGGACCGGTCCAGCCCCTCGATATTCTTAAACCCCCTCCGTGCCAGTTCGAGGGCGTGTCTCCCCTGTCCGCAGCACAGATCAAGTATTTTGCCCTCCGGTGCAAGCTTGAACGTCTCGCAGAGGAGGTCCACCTCCTGCCGAGTGATATTTTGGTCATCCACCACATCAGCGTCGGTCTTCAGGTACAGATAATTGAAGATATTGCGCCACCATTCGGGGTGGACGTGTTCTTCGAGGTCCTGTACAGGCCCGAGTATCTTTCGCTTGGTCTTCCCGTTTTTTCCCCGCTGCGGAGGTTTGCCTGGTGACGATTTGGTGTCCATGTGATTCCTTCCTAGTTGTGTCAAAATGGTTCTCCTTTTTATCAGTCTTTTATGAGCGCATTAAAGATATTTTTCAATCATTTTTTTCATAGCTTGTGCCAATCAAAGCCCATCACGCCACCCTTTGCACGTCCACCACCCATGCGAAAAGCCTTTGTATCCCCTCAAAGAGCATCCTTTGTTTTGGTAGCGGTCTCGGTCTACCTGCAACAGAAACGCCCACCCAGCGATCTTCTCCAAATAAAAAGAAATGACCCTTCATACGCTCGTTAGCGGATTCCTAGATGAAAGAGGGTGATGCTCCCCACAACGTAGAGGACGATAAGGGAAATGGACCCCCAGCCGATGCGCCAGGGAACCCGCTTGGCCCGGTAGATGAGATCCACGATGATGATGTTGGTCATGACGATCCCCAACACGGCCGTGAGGATGTGGTTCGGGGAGACATGGGCCAAAATGGCCCCTTTGGTGAAAAAGATGTCGGTTATAGGAATGATAGCGATGTTGAAGATGTTGCTCCCCAGGAGGCTCCCGATGGCCATGTTGAAGGCCCCCCTCCTAATCAGGGGAATCCCCACAGCGAGTTCCGGCAGGGACGTGACCACGGCGAGCATAAAGCTGCCGATAAATGATCGTCCCCACCCCGTGGTCTGGGCAATGGCCTCAGCCGTGTGCGACAGCCAAAAACCGGCACCCACGATGGCAAGGGCACCAAGTGCAAAGAAGAGGTAGAGGTATTTTCTCTCTTTCATCGGAGCTGTTTCATCCCCCTTGGCAATCTCGCGGGGGGATAAGAGCACCTCGTGGCGATAGAGGATCCTTACCGCCACGATGTAGACAAAGAGCAGGATGATACTTTCGACCCCTATCCAGAACAGGTTGAGATTCAACCCCAGGCCGATGCCGAGGATGGCGATACCGGCCAGCACCACCCCCATGCTGGCAGCAATGACATGTCCCGGAGCAAGGAGGTCGAGGATCGCCCCCCTCCCTTGGACGATATCAAAGACTGCGATGAGCAGGAGGTTAAAGAGGGTGCTGCCGAAGATATTGCCGAGTGCCAGATCCGGCTCGCCGACGACGGTGGTGGAGGTGATGCAGACTGTCAACTCAGGCAGTGAGGTGACGGTGGAAAAGAGGATGATCCCCAAAAAGGTCTGGCTGATGCCGGTCCGTGCGGCGATCTGCTCGCCGTATCGGGAGAGCTTATATCCGGCACCGATGATGATGAGGGCAGCTATGGCAAACTGGGCCCATAACATAATTAAATACGTATAGGGGTCAAGGAACCCATCCCGCTCCTCAATTTAGATTTTATGGAATACGGGATCCCACAAAGTGGGAGGGTCCTAGGAGAAAAATCTTGAACCCTTGAATCCTTAGATCCTGCCGCCAGCGACATCTCCCGCTTGCGGGACCCCACATTCATTATTTTGTGTTACGGGGTGGGGCCGCTTTCATAAATCTATATTGTGTCGCTTTGCGACATATCTCCCGCTTGCGGGACCCCGCATTCCTTATTTCGTGTTGCGGGGTGGGGCTGCTTTCCTTAGACTTGAAATTTAAGGAGCAGGACGGCGTGGGATCGAACCCTACCTACGACTCCTTGATTGTTTTTGGGTCCACGAGCTAACGGGGAGAAAACAGAGAATATTTTAATCACACCTCGGCGCCGGCAAGGCCCTTCGGTTGAAATTTCGCCACGAGGGCGGCAAACTCAGGATCGTGCAGGACCTTTCTGGCGAATTTCATGTATTTTGCCACGATGGCCCTGACCGCCAACTGCAGCTCGTATGGCTTGACGGGCTTTTCCAGCAGATGGGTAACGTCCGAGGCCACGCACATATTCACCACATCTTCGCTGGCATGCCCGGTCATGATGATGGTGTCTTCAGGGGCCGAGGTAAATTTGTCCTTGATGGCGTCGAGAAAGGCAAAACCGCTCTGTTCGCCGAGAAAGACGTCAAGGATGAATATGGCGATGCTCGTATCCTGGTTCAGGCAATAGGCTATCGCCTCGTCGACCTTATTAAAGGTAACGACCTCACCCCACGTGTAGAATCGCTTGATGGTCTCGGCAGTCACCGTGCAGAGATTTTTGTCGTCGTCAACAATGATGACATCCAATCCCTCGGACATGTCTTCCCCTCCATTACTGTAAAAAGAGTCCCATGATGTGAACCCTTATTTCATTTTACTATACTCCAACAGCTATCTATTTCAAGGCATTTTTTAAGGGCCGTGTAAGAATGAGGTGCAGATCTTCGCTGCTATCCCCCCTACC
>CAYWLI010000104.1:0-7599 GCA_964459135.1 uncultured Thermodesulfobacteriota bacterium
CCCCTGAATGTGGTCACGGCCTCGACGCGGGCACGGGCATCCACCAGATCATCACACTGAACGGCAAGGACGGCCTCTATGACGTCAGGGGAATATCCCTGGGATGTGAGCAGGCCGACGAATCTCCCCCGGAAGAAGGCCAGGCAATCGGCCTGGATCTCCTCTTTCGACCGTTCTATTTTTTTAATCAAGGGTTCCATGCCCATCCTGATCATCCCCTGTAGCGAGGCACGGTATCCCTTGCCGAGGATGATGTAGATGACGCCTAATGTCTGTCGCCTCAGGGCAAAGGGGTCCGAGGTGCCGGTCGGAATCAGACCCACCCCGAAGCAGCCGACGATGGTATCCACTTTATCGGCGATGCTGACGGCGTCTCCTGCTGCGGTAGCGGGGAGTGCATCCCCGGCAAACCGGGGGAGGTAGTGCTCGGAGATCACCTGTGCCACAGCAGGGTCTTCGCCCCCCAGGAGGGCATACTCCCTCCCCATAATCCCCTGGAGCTGGGGGAACTCACCCACCATCTGTGTCACCAGGTCCGCCTTGCACAGATAGGCCCCCCTGGCCGCTATCTTTTTTGCCTCAGGGGCCAATTCCTCAGCCACTTTCACTGCCAGTTCCTGAATCCGCATGACCTTCTCATAGGAGGTGCCGAGCTTGGCCTGAAAGATCACCCCTTTGAGATCATCGACCTGTTTTTCAAGGGAGATCTTCTGGTCTTCTTGGAAGAAGAATTGAGCATCAGCGAGCCTGGCCCGCAGGACCCGTTCATTGCCCTTGGTAACCACCTCCATGTCCTGTGCCCGGGTGTTGCTCACGGCGACAAAGGAGGGGAGCAGTTGCCCTTTTGTATTGACCACCGGGACGTACCGCTGGTGGTGTTGCATTGCTGTAATCAAGACCTCCCTAGGCAGGTCGAGATACCCCTTATCAAACGTTCCGCAGACCGCAACAGGGTACTCCACCAGGTAGGTGATCTCCTCCAGGAGGGCCTCCGCCTCCAGGGGCCTTCCCCCTGCCTGTTGGGCCGCCTCCTTGATGCCGCGGCGGATCAGTTCCTTGCGCTCACCCGGGTCCACAATGACGCAGGCCTGACGGAGTCCATCCAGGTAGTCGTTCAATCCCTTAACCTGGAATGGCTTAGGATGCAGAAAACGGTGCCCCCGGGTCACGGGGCCGCTGGTTATATGCTCGAGGGTGAAAGGAATGACCTCACCATTGAAGAGCGCCAGGATCCAGTGGATGGGGCGCGCAAAGCGAAGTCCCAAACCGGACCAGCGCATCGATTTGGGAAAGGGGATGGAGGTGATCATGCGGGGGAGGATCTCTGAGAGGATTGAGCAGGTACCTCTTCCCTCTTCTCGCTTGCGCACGCAGAGGTATTCCCCTTTGTCCGTCGCCACCACCTCTAGCACTTCGACCCCCACCCCCTCTTTTTGGGCAAATCCCAGGGCTGCTTTAGTGGGTTTGCCCTGGGGATCAAAGGCCACGCTCTTGGGAGGGCCGATTCGGTCCTGCTCTAGGGGGCGCTGTTTGTCTGCCAGTTCGGCGAACAGGGTGAGCCGGCGGGGGGTGCCCATCACCTTAATATCACCGCACTCAACCCGTTGGAATTCGAGCTCTTTTTTCAAAAGTTCCCGCATCCCTTCGAGGGCTGCGGGTATAAAACGGGAGGGGATCTCCTCGGTTCCTATCTCCAGCAGCATCCCCTGCTTCATGCTGCACCCCGCACGCTCAAAAGGGGAAATCCCATCTCTTCACGCTGGCGGAGATAGAGATCGGCACTGCCGCGGGCGAGATCTCTCACCCGAAGAATAAAACCCATCCTCTCGGTGACACTGATGGCCCCCCTGGCCTCCAGAAGATTGAAGGTGTGGGAACACTTCAGGCAATAGTCGTAGGCTGGAAGAACCAATCCCTTTTTGAGTAGTTTTTGCCCCTCCCCTTCATACATCTCAAACAGTTGCAGGAGCATCTCCACATCGGCCTCTTCGAAGTTGTATCGGGAGAACTCCACCTCCCCCTGGTGGTGGATGTCACCGTAGCGGATGCCATCGGTCCAGGTCAGGTCGTAGACGTTCTCCACCCCCTGCAGGTACATGGCGATCCGCTCGATGCCATAGGTGATCTCCACGGAGACGGGCTTCAGGTCGAACCCCCCTGCCTGCTGAAAATAGGTGAACTGGGTGATTTCCATCCCATCGAGCCAGACCTCCCAGCCCAGCCCCCATGCACCCAAGGTAGGAGATTCCCAATCGTCCTCGACAAATCTGATGTCGTGAGCCAGAGGGTCGATCCCGAAGCTGTACAAGCTATCCAGGTATATCTCCTGAATCGTCAGGGGGGAGGGCTTCATGATGACCTGATATTGATAGTAGTGTTGCAGGCGGTTGGGGTTCTCACCATAGCGGCCGTCAGTCGGACGGCGCGAGGGCTCCACATAGGCGCAATTCCAGGGTTCGGGCCCGAGGACCCGCAGAAAGGTGGCGGGGTTAAAGGTCCCGGCCCCCACTTCAGTGTCGTAGGGCTGCTGGATGACACACCCCTGGTCATTCCAATATCGTTCCAGGGCCAGGATCAATTCTTGTAGGGTCACTTGTTCCTCCTAGCCCCCCTCTATCGCTTCCATCACCCGCAATGATTTAAGCCCCTTGCCCAACTGGTGTTGCACGAACCGGGGAAGGATCTCTTTGCCCTCGGTGAGGACCAGAGGGGAGAGCCGGATCCCCTCCACCTCTGCGAGGTCCATCCCCAGAATACTCTCCATGGCCTGTATGGTCTCGTCTGAGATGGCGACGGCCCCCCGGGCATTGACCTGGCATCTCTTGCAGACCACCCCTCCATGGAGGTAGCTAAAGAAGGTCTCATCACCAGATGAGGGTTTCTTACTGCAGATCGTGCACTCCATCAACCGGGGCCGGTACCCCATGAGGTCGAGGAACCGCAGTTCAAAGACCCGTGGGTATTCCTCACGGGGTGGGGAATCGTTGAGCAAGGTCAAAAAATTCACCAATAGTTCAAAGAGTTGGGGGTTTGATTCCTTTTCCCCAGTCATCTCTTTGACTATTTCGAGGAAATAGCTTCCATAGAGGACCTTGGAGATATCTTCACTAATCCGAAAGAGGGGGTGTATCATATCAGCTTCATCCAATCTGATCAACCCCCCCCTCCCTTCTGCGAAGAGGATCCTGATATAGGAGAAGGGCTGGAGGTTGTTGACAAACCGCCGCTTGCTTTGCTTGGCCCCTTTGGCGATCCCCGTGACCTTCCCCAGATCAGCGGTGTAGAGGGTAACGATCAGATCGGATTCTTTGAAATCGAGGCGGTGAATCACCACGGCATCGGTTTTGCGCAGCTGCATGGTATTACAGGATATGTTTCAAGAGGATGGTGGCAGTTCCCATATAGATGACGATTCCGGTAATGTCGTTGGCCGTGGTCACAAAGGGACCAGAGGCGATGGCGGGGTCTACATGGACCTTGCGGAAGAAGGAGGGGATCAAGGCCCCCATGGTGCAGGCCACGGTCATAGCGATGATCATGGCCACGCAGACCACGATCCCGATGGTCGGATTTCCAAACCAGAGGGTACCCACTATTCCCACCACTGCGCCGCAGACAAGTCCCATGATGAGCCCCACCCGAAGTTCCTTAAAGATGATGCTGGTTAATCGCGCGTACTCGATGCGTCCGGTGGCAAAACCCCTGACCATGATGGTCGAGGATTGCAACCCGGCGTTCCCCCCCATGGCCGTGATTACCGGGATAAACGTTACCAGGGCCAGGACATCCTGGATTGTTATCCTAAAGAGCCACAGGAGATATCCGGTGATCAACCCTCCCAGCAGGTTTGTGATGAGCCAGGGGAACCTCAACCGTGATACTTTGAGGACATCATCGACATAGGCGAACTCTTCCTCTCTGGTCCCGGCCATCTTCAGGAAGTCCTCGGTGGCCTCGTCCCGAAGGATGTCGATGACATCGTCGACGGTGATGACCCCGACCAGCTTGTTCTCCTCGTCCACCACAGGGACGGCCAAGATGTTGTATCGTTCCACCACCTTGGCCACTTCTTCTTGATCTTCGAGGGTCTGGACGCTGAACACCTCGGTGCTCATGATGTCCCGGAGTTTCTTGTTTGTTGGGACCAGCAAGAGCTGCCGCAAGGAGACGACCCCGACAAGATGATTGCGGTCGTCCACCACGTAGACATAGAGGACCATTTCCGCATCGGCTGCCTTCTGCACCGCCTTCATGGCATCACGGACGGTGGTCGTTTCATGAAGGGAGAAGTAGACGGGGTTCATGATCCGGCCGGCCGTCTCCTCGGGATAGCTGAGCAACCCCTCAACCTCTTCGAGATCCTTCTTTTTCATACCCTGGAGTAGTTCTTCTGCGAGCTCCTCAGGGAGGTTGCTGATGATCTCTGCGGTATCGTCCGAGGGCATCTCCTGCAGTATCTGGATCACCCACTTGGTATCCATAGTCTGCAGGAGTTGTGCGCCCGTCACCCACTCGATCTCACTGAGGACCTCGGCGGCCTTGGCAGGGTCCTTAATGAGGCCGAAGATAGTCCTCTGTTCGGCTTCGCTGAAGTAGGGAAATATCTGCGCGAGGTCTGCGGGATGCAGTTTTTTGATTACATTGGAGACCTTCCCCGTGGCCTGCATGCGCAGCAGCTTCCTCGAGGTCTCCATGGTAATCTGCATTTTTGGTGTCAGCATGATGTTTCCTTATATTCTATGTATTAACACATCCCGTGGTTTTACACCATCAGATGGGCCGACGATCCCCTCTTCCTCCATCCGCTCGATGATCCTGGCTGCTCGATTATACCCTATTCTCAACTTTCTTTGAATGAGGGAGATGGATGCGTGGCCCGTCTTGGATACATAGGCCACGGCATCATCGTATTTTTCATCGTATTCATCGTCCTCGAGTTCCTTGCGTTCTTTTCGCTCAAGGAGAATGCTTCGCGTATAGGTAGGCCCCCCTTGTCCCCGCCAGAATTCCACCAACCGTTTGATCTCTTCCTCGGAGACATAGGCGCCATGGACGCGCAGCAGCTTGGAACTGCCAGGGGGCAAAAAGAGCATATCCCCTGATCCCAAGAGGTGCTCGGCCCCTTGGGTGTCCAAGATGGTCCTGGAGTCGGTTTTGGTGGAGACCTGAAACGAGATGCGGGCGGGGAAGTTTACCTTGATTAATCCCGTCAGGACATCCACCGAAGGGCGCTGGGTGGCGAGGACCAAATGGATCCCCGCGGCTCTGGCCATCTGGGCCAGGCGGATGATGGATTCCTCCACCTCCCTCCCCGAGACGATCATGAGGTCGGCCAATTCATCGATCACCACCAAGACGTAGGGGAGCCGTTTGGGGGGCGTAGGTCCTTCCGCTCCTTCGATAGAACGAAGCGACCCTTCCTTGAGCCGTTGATTATAGTTTTCGATGTTTCTGATTCCCTGCTCCGCCATCATGGCGTATCTGCGCTCCATCTCCTCCACTACCCATCGCAACGCGATGGCGGCCTCTTTAGGGTCCGTTACCACGGGCAACAAGAGGTGGGGGATCCCCTCATATGCAGGGAGTTCCAGCATCTTGGGATCGATGAGGAGGAACTTCACCTCGTCCGGGGTCGTCCTCAACAGGAGACTGCAAACCATGGCATTGATGGAGACACTCTTGCCGGATCCGGTTGAGCCAGCCACCAGGAGGTGAGGGAGGCGGGCGAGATCGATAACGAAGGGGTTACCGGAGATGTCCTTGCCGAGGGCGAGGGTCACCGTGGACCCGCTGTTCAGAAAGGGGTCGGCGCTCACCACGTCTTTTAAACAGACGGACTCGCGTACCGGGTTGGGGATCTCAATCCCCACCACCGGTTTACCGGGGATGGGGGCTTGTATCCGAATGCTGAGGGCGCTGAGGGCCAGGGCCAAATCGTCTTCCAGATTGAGGATCTTGGTGACCTTGACTCCGGGGGCGGGCTCAAATTCGTAGACAGTCACAATAGGACCGGGCCGCACCCCTACCACCTTCCCCTCCACACCGTAGTCCTTGAGCTTGCTCTCCAGGATCTGTGAATTGGCAAAGAGGACATCCTTTGATACCTGAACTTCTTTGCCCTTTCTGCCCTCCAAGATGGAGAGAGAGGGGAGGTGATAAGCCTCGGAGCTCGGTTCGGGGAAGGGGAGGGGCTCTTGTCTCGGCTCGATTCCCCGCTGCACTGGATGGGATAAGATAACGGGAGGAGCGGGGTTGGCTCTTGTGATCCCCGCTCCCTTTAAGCTTTCTTTCTTCTTCCTTTTTTTCTGCCACTTTCCATAATACAGATCCTTAACCTGTATGATCCAGCGCACGACCCCACTGACGATCTTCACCGTTCCTACCACACCCTGTCTCAGGGATATACCGGTGGTCAGCGTCATTGAGGAGAGAAACAAAAGGATGAGCAGGAAGGATGCCCCCACCACACTGAGGTATTTCTTCAGGAAGGCGCCGAGGATGCTTCCCACGACCCCCCCGGCTATTCCCTCGTATGAGAGGATCGATACCTCTCCCAGGAAGATGTCCAGGAGTGCTGATGTGGCGATGAGCAAGAGGGTAAAACCCACCCAGCGCGGCCCTTTGGGTTCGATCGTGCGGTTGGCGAAGATGGAAACCCCTAACACCACGAGGATGAGGGGGAAGAGGAAGGAGGTGCAGCCGAAGACCTGCCAGAGGATATCGGAGAGATAGGCACCGGCCAGCCCCCCTAAATTGTGGATCTCAGCGGGGGCGGACTGATAAAGGTTGAGGGAGGGATCTTGAGGATGAAAGGAATACAGGCACAGAAAGAGGAATATCCCCCCACCGATGGCGATGAGCCCACCGATCTCCTTGCCCAATTCCTTTCTGGCCATTGTGGACCTCCTACATCTCGATAATCACAGGGATAATGACGGGTCGGCGATTCATCTCCTTGCGGAAGAATCTCTTGAGGGCGCGGCGGATCACGTTCTCCACTTCAAGTTCATCGGTCTTGGATTCGATAGACACACCCTCCAGGGCCTCCTTGATGACCTTCTTGGCTTGCTGCAGGACCTCCCCCATCTTTTCTTCAAACAGTACCCCTCGGGATATAATGTCAGGACCCGACACCACCTCCCCCGTACGTTCGTTGATGACCATGACAGGGATCACCATCCCATCCTCGGAGAGCTGCTTCCTGTCCCGCAGGACCAGGTCTTCTACATCCCCCACCCCTTTGCCGTCGACGAAGACCTTTCCGACTTCCACTCTATCGGTGATCCTTCCGGTGCCGTTGCCAAGGGAGATGACGTCCCCATCTTCAGCCAGGAGCAGTTTGCCCTCTGCCATCCCCACCTCCCTGGCCAACTGGATATGCTGGACCAGGTGCCGGTATTCACCATGGATGGGGATGAAGTACTCGGGATGGATCAGATTGAGCATCATCCTCAACTCCTCCCGGTATCCATGACCTGAGACATGGATGGCGGAGATCTTCTCGTAGATGACCTCTGCCCCCCGACGGCAGAGGTGGTTGATCATGTGGGTGATGGCCTTCTCATTGCCCGGGATAAAACGGGAGGAGAGGACGACGGT
>CAYWLI010000105.1:0-7542 GCA_964459135.1 uncultured Thermodesulfobacteriota bacterium
CCTTGTCACCGGCGGGGCGGGTTATATCGGGAGCCATGCGGTAAAGGAGTTGCGAAAACAGGGCTACCACCCCCTGGTCTATGACAACCTCTCCACAGGCCACCAATGGGCGGTGAGAAAGCATGAATTGATAGAGGGGGACCTCGGGGATATATCGCATGTGCAACAAATCTTGCACCAAAAGAATCCCGTAGCAGTCATGCACTTTGCCGCAAGCTCTCTCGTGGGTGAATCAGTAGAGCAACCAGCGTTATATTTCCGCAATAATGTTATCAATACCTTAAACCTTCTGGAAGCGATGCTTACAAGCGGGGTGAAATATTTTATCTTCTCCTCTACTGCCGCTGTGTATGGCAATCCGCACCACGTCCCTATATCCGAAGATCATCCGTTAGAGCCGGTAAACCCCTATGGAGAGGGGAAGGTCTTTGTAGAGAAGGCATTGAGATGGTATGGCGAAATCCATGGTTTCAAGTACATCTCTTTGCGATATTTCAATGCCGCTGGTGCCGACCCTGAAGGGGAGCTTGGAGAAGTACATGACCCGGAGACCCATCTCATCCCACGGATCCTGGAAGTGGCTTTGGGGAAAAGGCCCTCTATAGAGATCTATGGCACCGATTATGATACCCCAGATGGCACCTGTATCAGGGACTACATTCATGTCACCGATTTGGCCCAGGCCCATATCCTGGCCCTGGAGGCCCTTCTTAACGGCCATCCCAGTCGCGTTTACAACCTGGGGAATCAAAGGGGGTTTTCTGTAAAGGAGGTGGTGGAGGCAGCCCGAGGAGTAACGGGCCACCCCATCCCTGCGAAAGAATCTCCCCGGAGGCCGGGAGACCCCCCAGTGCTCGTGGCAAGCTCAGAAAGGATAAAGAAAGAATTAGGCTGGAAGCCCCTTTATAATGACCTAAAAACGATTATTGAAACAGCATGGAGATGGATGCAGGGGGGGTGATACGGTTATGAAACCTCTGGTTACGCTGTCTTGATCGTGAAATCACTTTCACTCTTGTCCTTGTAATATTCAAGGGGGGTATGTTGTGCGTTTCCTGAAAATTCTTATACCTCTTTTTTTTATTTTTATCTCCGTACATGCCTTTTCCTCCTCAAATAATGCTGCCCTCTTTGAGGCCCATTTTATTCCTGTCAATTATGGAGATAGCATCCTATTAAAATTGCCGCAGGGCGAGACGATACTGATCGACGGGGGCGCTGAGGAGTATGGTGAGAAGGTGGCACGTTATATTGAAGATAGCGGTGTTCACAGGTTGGAAATTGTAGTGATTACCCATGGTCACCCTGATCATATTGGTGGCATTCCCACGGTGCTCGAGAGGATACCTGTCAATGAGATATGGGTAAATCAGGATATTTTCGCTAACCGTGCGTATGTGCCTATTTATGAGGCTATCAGAAAACGCACGATCCCGTGGAAAGTCATACGCCGGGGAAGAAATTGGGATAATTTAGGCGGGGCGGAGATAGAGTGTCTTCATCCTGCGATAGTCTCACATGATCCCAACGATAACTCCATTGTGCTCAAGTTCCGTTTTCACAAGGTCACTTTTTTGTTTCCGGGGGATATCACCCATCGAGCGGAAAAGGAATTGCTGGGAATATATAGGGACCGCCTCAAGGCCGATGCGTTGAAGATACCGCACCATGGCCACCCCAGCCTGAATTCTTTTATTGAGGCCGTAGACCCGAAGATCGCCGTCTTGACGATAGGGCCCAATCCCTATGGCGCCCCTGATCCCCAGACCTTGAGGGTGTATTCAGAAAGGGACTGTCCTGTGCTCAGGACGGATCAATCCGGTGCTATCGTGATCAAAACGGATGGCAAAAAGATCTGGTGGGAGACAGATGAGCGTTGACCTTTTCAATAAGCTAGATCAATGGCTGCCCCCCCGAAGGGCCCAATTCCTGGCGATCTGTTATGTAGGAGTCATCTACGCTACGCTTCCGGTTATGAGGCCCATTTTGAATTTTCTGAAGGGCACATTAGGCGGAGCCTTTTCTCCAGCGGTTTATGTGTTTCTTCTTTTTATAGCCCTGGGCACTATCTATCTTTTTTTAAAGCACGGGAGGGGGTGGAAGTCTCTCATATTGCTTGTCGGTATCTTAGGAGTTACCGCCTCTATCCTCCCGAGCATCAAGTACCCGGAGGAACGGATACACTTCCTAGAGTATGCCATTTTAGGAGTGCTGTTGTACTTTGCATTACGGAAGAATATACAGGGAAGGGGAGTTTTTCTCTTCATCCCTGCTTTCGTCTTTCTTATTGGTCTTGGCGATGAAATCATCCAGGGGATCTTGCCTAATAGAGTGTATCAATTCACGGACGTCTTGCTGAACTTCTTCGGAGGGGTTTTGGGGGAGTTAATCTTTATTACGTTTAATCCCATGTTGGTGAAGGCGAAAAAAAGTGTTTAAAAAACTTAATCTGACACAAGAAGACCAGAGAAATCTGATCGCCCTGCTCGCCATCGGCCTTATCCTGAGGCTTTACGCCTTTTCTCAGATATATATGATCTCCATAGATGGGGCCTTGCAATATATACCGGTGGCCAGGCTTTTTTTTCAGGGTGAGTATATACAGGCCCTTCTCCAGCGCCAGCTTCCCTTATATCCCTTTTTAATCTCGGTCTTTTCGTATATCACGGGAGACCTTGAGGTGTCTGGGCAGCTTATCTCGATCATCTTCAGCCTCTTGGCCGTATTCCCCCTGTATTTAATCGGGAAATCTCTCTTCGGCCCCAAAGCTGGTCTCTGGACTGCGGTATTTTATATCTTCCACCCTCTGATGCTGCAGTGTTCAGTGGATGTATTAAAAGAGGGGCTGCTGATCTTTTTATTGCTCTCTTCGGTCTATTGCTCCTTGCGCTTTATACAGGAAGGGAAAAGGGGATGGCTTATCTGGACAATAGTCTTCGCCATAGTAGGGGCTCTCGTTCGCGTGATCACGTTGGAGGTGCTGTTGATAATAGGACTATGGCTGGGATATAGAGCTCTCAGTGAAAGGGTGCGCGACAGGAAGGTAGCGTATCCTTATCTTTGGATAGTCATTGTGGTCATTGGGATCATTGTAGCCTTTATCATACCTGGAATGTTGGGATGGGAATTTTTTGTTGAAAAAAAGCCTTATATAAGGGCTACAAATATTTTCCACCGATGGTTCGTATATGAGTGGCCACGTGTGTCTCAAATTGGTGCAGGAGCCCTTACTATTATCGGTAAATTTGTAGAGAAGGCGTATCCTTTACCCTTTCTCCTCGCCCTGTTCGGCCTGGGGTGGAGGGTAAAGGCTCAGGAATTCAGCGCAGAGGAGAAGTACTGTGCCTTTTTGCTAGGGGTGCTTATTATCATCTTTTTCCCCCTTTTGTATGCGTCGGATCGATATCTCCTCCCCGCCATCTTCCTCTTGTATCTCTGGGCGGGGTTTGGCTTTGTAAAGCTACGAGAGTTGCTCGATAGAAGGTTCACAAGATATCCCATAGTCAATACAATAATACCCATTTTGGTTCTCCTGATAATGAGTGTACCCTTTTCTCTTCAGCCCCAAAGACTGGACAAGATCGGCCGCAAGGAGGTAGGATTGTGGTTGCGGGAACACTCGCTTTCATCGCCCATGATTATGACCAACATCCCCAGGGTGGCCTATTATGCAGGGGGTGAGTATCTTAGTTTTCCGCTCAAGGTTATTCCGGAAACGATCGTCAGAAAGGGAAAGAGAGAGGGAGCAGATTATCTGGTCATAGAGGAGAAGGGAAATAGCTTGTCACAGTCTTTAGCTCCTTTCGAAAACAAAGGAGATTTAAAGCTTGTCTATCGTCATCCCTACGGAGATAAGGGAAGAGTTATCTCTGTTTATAGACTATGAAAACAAATGGACCTCCACAAAAGGCATTGTAAGGACTTACTGAGGCTTACACCTTACTGAACACCAGGCAGACATTGTTCCCCCCGAAGGCAAAGGAGTTGGAGATGGCGGTGGATATATCTTTTTCCCGTGCCTTATTGGGGGTATAGTCGAGGTCGCACTCCGGGTCAGGGGTGGAGTAGTTGATGGTGGGCGGGACAATCCCTTCTTGGAGGGAAAGAAGAGTGGCGGCCGCCTCAATCCCCCCTGCCGAGCCCAAGCAGTGTCCGATCATAGACTTAATGGAGCTGACGGGTATCTTATAGGCCCTTGTGCCGAAGGCCTTTTTGATACCCCTGGTTTCCACCACATCGTTCACCGTCGTCGCTGTCCCATGGGCATTGATGTAGTCCACTGCGTCAGGGGCAATCCCCGCGTCCGCCAGGGCAAGCCTGATGGCCCTGGCAATTCCTTCCCCTGAAGGCTCAGGGGCCGTGAGGTGATGAGCCTCGGCACAGATCCCGCTGCCCAAGATCTCACCCCATATTCTGGCGCCCCTCGCCCGGGCATGTCCCGATTCCTCCAGGATGAGAATACCCGCCCCCTCCCCCAGTGAGAGACCCTCCCTATTGTTATCAAAAGGCCGGCACCCTGCCGGGTCAATGGCCCTGAGGCTATTGAAGCCGGCATAGGTCACCTCGCAGAGGGAATCACTCCCCCCCGAGATCATCAACTCCGCCGCCCCCGATGCGATGGCGTCGTAGGCGAAGGCAATGGCTGCAGAGCTGGAGGAGCAAACAGTGGCTGTCGTGGTTCGGGGGCCGCGCAGGTCGAACTCCTGCGCTATATGGTCTGTGGTGGTGGCGAGGGAAAAGGAGAGCAACAGGCTCGGGGAAGGCCTTTTGGGGGCTTGGGTATAGAGAGCCCGGAAGTACTGTTCCACCGAAAAGATCCCTCCGGAATCCGCGCCCAAGATGATCCCAAACCGTTCGGGATCTATTTCCGCCTTTTCAATAGCGGAGTCCTGCATCGCCTCACGGGCGGCGATGATCCCGAATTGGTCGCAGCGAGACAGCCTCCGCAGTTCCTTCATTGAAAAATGCTTCTCCGGAGACAACCCGCTTACCTCACCGCCATTATGGCTGCGATACGCTGAGGTGTCAAAGATGGTGATGGGTCTGATTCCACTCCGCCCCTCTTTCAGGGATTGCCAGAAAGTGGCACGATCATTCCCCACGGCGCTTACCATCCCCATACCGGTGACCACTACGCGCCTCTTGCCCACGGTTCAAGCCTCCACCGGGACTGCTGCCAGAAGGAACATCTTAAAACTTCTTGTGTATCCGTCCATGGTTTATTGATGCTTCATCGGCTCGATGATCTCGACATCAGGGGGAAGACGAAGCTGAAAGGAGGAATCCGAGATCCCGACATTTATCCTGACGTTGTCGTAATTGATGGTGGTACGATCACCGTTCTTTTCCACCAGCTCCAATCTCTTCGGCATCCAGTTTGCTGTGTCGATGGTGATCCTGATCTCTTGAGAAACGGCAAGGTCCTCTGCGGGATCTATGCCCAAAACCGCTTCTCCCGCCCGCTTTTCCAGCAGCTGTATATTTTTCCCCAGGGTCTCGATGGGGTTTTGGAAAAAGAGGAGCCATTTGGCCAAAACGGGATTGCCGGCCACGTCATAGCGCTGGGCTACCCGCTCATCCGGAAAGTAGATCAGGAGCACGCCCTTATTTAAGACCGTTATATTGGGATAGGGAGGGTACATCTCCATCCATATTTGGTTGGGCCGTTTTAATCGCATCTTCCCGTGAGAGATCACCGGCTCCGTAAAGAGCGAGGACATCTTAACCTGTTTGATGTCGGCGGTAAAGTCCTCTAAAGACTCCTGGGCCTTTTTGAGCTGCTCCAAGATAGGAGCTACATCGTTACTCCCCTGCTGGCCCCAGCAAGGTGTCCCGAGGAAGGCTACGGAAAAGAGCAGGAAGAAGAGTAGAGAGGAAATGTTTTTTCTCACTGTTCCACCTTTCGGGCAATGGTTGTCTTGCTCACGCCAGGGAGCAAGATCGTTCCACGAGAAAGTCGACAAAGAATCTCCGCCAGGTTGCCGAAGATGCGCCCTGCCCATTTGCTCCTCAAATTGGCAGGGACCGTGAAGCCCCCGATGGCGGTTTCGATCTTTGCAAACCCCGTTTGTTCCAAGACCCTGCGCATGGTGCGGGGTGAGAAGTCGCTGAGATGAAAAGGGAGGTGGTACAGATCATTCTTGATCCTCATGAGAGAGAGAATATCTTTTATGGGGGTGGTGTGGGGGTAGCGCACCAGAATCATCCCTCCAGGCCGCAATATCCTATGGACTTCTCTGAAGAAAGCCACGGGATCGGGGAGGTGTTCAACAACATAAAAGGCGGTGACCACATCAAATTCACCCTCATGGAAAGAGGTCTTCTCCCACGGCTGCGAAAGGATGGAGAGCCCCCATCGCCTTCGACCATAGTGAGCACCTATCGGGGAGACTTCCAGGCCCATGACCTCCCATCCCCTTGATCGCATAAGGGCGAGAAAGGAGCCGTACCCTGTCCCTACATCCAAAAGCCTCCCCCGAGGCATAGAGCGCTCGATGAGATCCCCCCCTGTTCTGAAGACCGGCTCCACCATTCTCTCCCATGCCTCGATTTCCTCTTCCCCTTCCGGGAGGTAGGTTTGATAGGCCTGTAAGAGCTCTTGTTGAGAGGGACGGGGGTTTTGATAGACAAAGCCACACCGAAGGCAGCGGACCATGACATAATCGCCCTCCTGATGACGCCTCTTTGTTGCCTGTTCTGAACAGAGGGGGCATATAATCCACTCCACCCCTAGCTCCTTCTGAGATTATAGCATGTCATAGGCGTACATTGAGCAACACTGATACCCGCTCTCCCTGCAAAGATGATCCCTTCAACTGTCGATATATGTAAAGGGCGCCGAAAAAAGCATTGTATGTCTTTATAAATGGTTCTTATGCTCCTTGATTAAACAGTTCTGTGTGCTTGCTCTGAATTGGGTGGTGGCCACAGTTTTTCGGAACAGATCAGGCGGGTGCACCGGTAAAAACCGATGTTTACCGGCAGGTAGAAGAAAGGTCGAACGCGGGGCTTTGTCATGATTCTTTTCCAGATGCTCCGCCATGAATAGATTTTCCTCCACGTTGATCTCATCCCCCAATGAAGCTGCTCTGGGGTCATCTTTTTGGGGAAAAATGTTACCGAGCCGTGATCGTAATCGCCCCAATAGCGGCTGAGAATTCGGCCCTGAGAGTCCATCTGCGCATAGAGTGGGGTGTCCGGCAGGGGTGTAAGGATCAGCGTAAAAGCGGTCTCCAGGCGGTTTTCAATGGCAAATGCAGCGATCTGGTCGAAAACCACGGGGGTTTCTTCATCGAATCCGACGATGAATGTCCCCATGACACCGATTTCGCGTTCGTGAAGACGCCGGATACTATCTGCATATTCATCCGTTCGATTCGATACTTTATGCACGGAATCAATCGTCTTCTGAGAGAGCGATTCGAAGCCGATGTTCACGCCGATGCAGCCTGATTCAGCCATGAGGTCCAGCATGGCCTCATCCCGTGTGAGGTTAAAGCTTGCATGGCCGTACCACCTGATATCGCAGTCCTTAAAGACCTG
>CAYWLI010000106.1:0-7483 GCA_964459135.1 uncultured Thermodesulfobacteriota bacterium
AACTATACAGGCATGAAATAGAGAGATATCTCCCTTCCTCAAAGAAACACATGACCCACGGGCTTTCATATACCCCGTTATAGGAAACAGCGCAACCCTTCGAAGAAAAACGCGGCTGTTCAAGTGCAGACGTGTCAAAGGATTAGTGTCGAGAGAGCGACCACGGATAACCTTCGTGAAGGAGGTACGCGGCGTTGTCACACCCTAAGATGACAGAGAATACGTTACAGAAGATCCACGCGGCGATTGATGAGGCCTTTTCAGAGCATCTGGAGCGCTCCCGAGCCTTTCTCAGGCAAAAAAGCATCTCGGCCACCGGTGAGGGGATCCGCGAGACCGCTCAGATGGTAAAATCCTTTATAGAAGAGATCGGCGGAGAGGTCAGGTTCTGGGGTGATCCCTCCGCCCCTATCGTCTTCGGACGCCTGGACCGGGGTGCCCCCCGGACCCTCATCATCTACGGGATGTACGACGTCCAGCCTGCTGACGAGCCGACCTGGATGAGCCCACCTTTTGGCGCCGAGATACACACCTTACCTGGGCTGGGGGAGTGCGTCATAGCCCGGGGGGCTACCAACTCCAAAGGTGCCCTCTGCGGCATCTTCAACACCCTCAAGACGATTGCGGAAATGGACGGGATCCCCCTCAACCTCATCTTTACCATCGAGGGGGAAGAGGAGGTCGGCAGCCCGCAACTGGAGGCCTTTACCCAGGCCAACAAAAATAATCTTGCAGCGGACGGGATGGCGGACTTCGATTTTTCGCAGGATGTCCGGGGCAAGGTCTCCATGCACCTGGGGCTCAAGGGAATCGTCTACCTCGACCTCGTGTGCCGGGGAGGGAAGCGAGGAGGACCTACGGAGACATCTCTGCACGGGGCTGACAGCGCCTGGGTTTTATCACCGGTGTGGCGGCTGATCCACGCCTTGAGCTCGCTCACCGACAACAAAGAAAATATCAAGATCCCCGGTTTTTACGAACATATGGCGCCGCCGAGCCGGCAGGATATAAGACTCCTCAAAAAATTGGCCGAGACCTTTGACGAAAAGACCTTCCTCAAAGAAATGAAAAGCATCTGCTTTAAGTATGACCGGCACGGCGTGGACCTCCTTAAGAAAGGTCTCTACTCGCCGATCCTCAATATCAATGGGTTTCACGCAGGGTATGGCGGGCCGGGCACCAAGACCATCCTGCCGCGGCGGGCAACAGCGAAGATCGACATCCGCTTCGGCCCAAACATGGAACCTGAAGAGGTGGTGGAGAAACTTCGACAATACCTCCTTGACCAGGGCTTTGACGATATCGAGGTGAAAGTCAGGGACAACTACCCGTGGTCAAAGACCGAATTCTCAGAACCCGTGGTTCAGAGAATGCTCACGGCATACCGACTTCACGGCGTGGAACCCGAGGTATGGCCCATGGCCACCTGGACTGCGCCGTACTTCGTCTATTCCCGCATTCTTGGCCTGCCGGTTGCCGCCGGCGGGCTCGGACACGGCGGCAGACCCCACGTGGCCAATGAGTACATGAGCGTGCAAGGGCTGCGGGCATTTGAAAAATTTGCAGCAACCTTCCTCTACCTTATGGCCGAGTCAGACTAGAGTGTGCGTGGCCTCACTATGGCCAATGGATTCAATTACCTCTTGCATCCTTTCATCGAAATTGCTAGAAAGGGACGTAAGCGGTGAAGCATATGAATATATCACAGAGGATTAAACAACGCTTGCAACCCATTCTAGAGAAGAGGCGGGTTGTCATCCCTATTGTCATCCTCTTGCTGCTGGCACTTATCGCTCTCATCTACTATCAAACGCACAGTGGCGCGGAAACGATCCTGCTTTCGGGAACGGTGGAGGTCATCGAGGTGGAGATCTCACCGGAACTCTCAGCAAAGGTAGCAACCCTCTATCACCGGGAGGGGGATGCAGTTGAGAAGGGTGATCCCTTGCTCGACCTGGACAAAAGTGAGCTCGAGGCAAGACTCCGAGAGGCCGAGGCCGCCAAACAGGCCGCCGAGGCCCAGAGTTCCCTTGCCCGGGCCAAGATGGCGAACGCCCAGCGTGATTATAACAGGATTCTCAAGCTCTATGAGGCCAAGGCCATCTCAGAAAGCGCCTTCGATGCCGCCAAGACCGCCTATGAGATCGCCAAGAATACCTATGAGGTCTCTTTGAACCAATTGAAAGGGGTGCAAGCCCAGGTCGAGACCCTCACGTTACAATTGGAGAAGACCCACCTCACTTCCCCTATCACCGGCCTGATCCTGGAGCGGAATGTCGAGGCAGGAGAGGTGGTCTCCCCCGGCATGGTGCTGATGACCATCGGAGACCTCCAACGCCCCTGGGTCCGGGTATATATCGGGGAACCGGATATCGGCAGGGTACGCATTGGCCAGGAAGCCTTTGTGGTGACCGATGCCTATCCCAAGAGAGAGTTCCCCGGTATCCTGCGCTACATCGCCAACGAGGCGGAGTTCACCCCTAAAAACATACAGACCCGGCAGGAGCGCATCAAGCTCGTCTACGAGGCCAAGGTCTATCTCACCAATGAAGAAGGCATCCTCAAACCCGGGATGCCAGCCGACGTCTCCCTGCCCCTGGAGGAATAGGGCATGGCCCTCATCCAGGTCCGAGGGCTGCGCAAGCGTTTCGGGGATGGTGACGTTGTCCAAGGGATTGACCTCTCCATAGAGGAGAGGGAGATATTCGGCCTCATCGGCCCGGACGGGGCCGGTAAAAGCACCCTGATCCGGATGCTCGCCGGCATCCTCGAACCTACTGACGGTGAAATCTCCCTGCGCGGCATCGACGTCGTCCACAACTATGAAGAGGTCCGCGGTGCCGTGGGCTATATGCCACAGACCTTCGGCCTCTACGGACTCCTCACCGTTGAGGAGAACCTCCGCGCAGTAGCACGCATCCACGGGGTACGGGGAGCGGAATTTCAGAAGCGGATAAAAAGGCTCTATCAATTCAGCGGCCTGGGTCCCTTCCGGGACCGCCGGGCGGCCCAACTCTCTGGTGGTATGAAGCAGAAGTTAGGCCTCTCCTGTGTCCTGATCCATCAACCCAATATCCTCCTGCTTGATGAACCCACCGTGGGGGTAGATCCCGTCTCTCGGCGGGAGTTCTGGGATATCCTCCACTCTTTCTCTGCACAGGGAACAACAATCCTCATTGCCACCCCCTATCTGGAGGAGGCCGAGCGCTGCCATCGCATCGCCTTCCTCCATGAGGGTAAAATCCTGGAGACACTGGATCCCCGTGAGCTGCGCACACGCTTCCCCTACGCCACCTGCGACATCTACGCCCCCGAAATCAGAGGACTGCTGGGGTCTATACAGGAACGTCTCACCCCACCCGTTGCCTTTCTCAGCGGCGATCACATCCACCTGATCTGCGACAAAAAAACCATCAATTCAGGGAAGCTGGAGGGGGCCGTGAGGAAGCTTCGCCCGGAGGGCGCCCGCATAAAGGAGACAGCGCCTACTGTTCAAGACCTCTATTTCATATTGGAGCGGAGGGGTCATGAAAGCTGATCAGCTGCGCCGCATCGGCGCTATTGCGCACATCGAGACTCTCATGATCCTTCGGGATAAGCGGAGCTTGGGACTGGCCTTTATCCTCCCCCTGCTGCTCCTGGTTCTCTTCGGCTCCACCCTCTCGTACGATGTGACAAACATACCCCTGGCCATTTGGGATCAGGATCATACCCCGGCCAGCCGTGCCCTCATCTCCTCCTTTGAGGGGTCACCGTACTATCATATCGTCGCCATCAGGGAGGGATACCCCGATCTCATCAGAGACCTCGATCGGGGTAAGGCACTCGTGGTCATGATCATCCCCCCCGATTTTGCGAAACGCCTCAACCGGAGGCAAGAGGCCCAGGTCCAGTTTATCCTCGACGGTACCGACTCTACCACAGCCGGCATCTCCCTGGGCTATATCCAAGGAATCATGGAGCGGCAGAACCTCAGTCTCCGGCATACAGCGGCCCAAGGGGGCGGGGGGCTTCCGCTCGATCTGGCCATCAGGGTCTGGTTCAACCCGGAGATGGAGAGCCGCAACTTCATCGTACCCGGCCTTATCGCCGTCATCCTGATGATCATTGCGGCCTTGCTGACCTCCCTTACCCTGGCCCGGGAATGGGAGAGCGGTACCATGGAGACCCTCCTCTCCCTCCCCCTCAAGCCCACAGAAATAGTCATCGGAAAGATCATCCCCTACTTCGTCATCGGGATGATCAACGTTACCGTCCTCCTGTTAGCCAGCCGCTTCATCTTTCATATCCCCATGAGGGGGAGCATTGCCCTTCTGTATCTCTTCGCCGTGATCTTCACGGTCGGTGTCTTGGGCCTGGGGATATTCATATCAGGAGTTGCCAAGAGGCAGACAGTGGCCACTCAGCTGGCCCTCATTACCACCATGCTTCCTACCATGCTCCTCTCCGGTTTTGTCTTTCCAATCCGCAACATGCCCCTCATCTTGCAGGGGATCAGCTATCTCGTCCCGGCCCGTTACCTCATCCGTGCCCTCAAGGGGATCTTCCTCAAGGGGATCGGCATCTCCGTCCTCTACCCCTCCCTTTTGCTCCTGACGGCCTTTGCCTGCTTTATCGTATGGCTTGCCGCCCGCCAGGTACCCCGACAGATCAAGGAGAAAAGGCGATGAACCTGCATCGCATCAAGGCCCTGCTGCGCAAAGAGATCAGACAGGCCCTCCGGGACAAGAGGATGCGGGCCATCATATTTGTCTCCCCCCTGATTCAGCTCTTCCTCTTCGGGTATGCCGTCAATACCGATGTGCGTGCAATTCGCACCGTTGTCTGCGATCAATCAAATACCAGCATCAGCCGGGGACTGGTAGATGCCTTCCAATCCAGCGGGTACTTTCGGATTGTGCAGAGGGCGCGCGATCCCCGCGAGGCAGATCCCCTAATAGACAGGGGGAAGGCCCAGGTTATCCTGGTCATCCCCGAGGACTTCTCCCGCTCTCTGCGCAGGGGTCGTCCCGCTGCCCTGCAGCTGATTGTAGAGGGGACCGATTCCATCGTGGCATCCAACGCGGTCTCCTATGGCAACATGATCATCGCCGCTCACCTCCAAAAACTCGCAAAACCTCTGCCCACACTCAATACGGTAATGCAAACGAGGGGACGCCTTCCCCAGGTGAAGCCGGTGGTCAGGGTGTGGTTCAACCCCGATCTCAAGAGCCGTAACTTCTTCGTCCCCGGGGTCATCGCCCTCTTGCTCACCCTCGTCTCACTGATCCTGACCTCCTTCTCCATCGTGCGGGAGTGGGAAATAGGTACGATGGAGCAGCTCATCGTCACCCCCCTGCGGCCGACCGAGTTGATCATCGGCAAAACCCTGCCCTTTTTTCTCGTGGGTCTGATCGATCTTATCCTCATATTCCTCGTGGGGACCCTCTGGTTTCAGATCCCCTTCAGGGGGAACATCGTGCTGCTGGCCTTCTCCGCCGTCCTGTACCTGATCAACGCCCTCAGCATCGGCATCTTCATCTCCACCATCTCGCGGACCCAGCAACAGGCTCTCATGGGCGTTATCTTTTTCTTTATGCCCGCGATGTTACTCTCAGGATTCGTCTTTCCCATCTACAACATACCGCTCGTGTTGCGTTGGATCGCTTACATCAACCCGCTCACCTATTTCTTGGTCATCGTGAGGGGAATCTTCCTCAAGGGGGTGGGGATAACGATCTTGTGGCCTCAACTTGTGTTTCTGGCCGTCACCGGGCCGATCTTGCTGGAGATCAGCATCAAGCGATTTTATAGACAATTGGATTAGGAGACACGATGGAGGCAATTCTCACAGAAGGACTTACGAAGCGGTTCAAGGATTTTATCGCGGTGGATAATGTCTCCTTCGCTGTTTCCCCTGGAGAGGTATTCGGCTTCTTAGGCCCCAACGGCGCAGGCAAAACGACCACCATCAGGATGCTCTGCGGCATCCTTCCTCTCTCAGCAGGACGGGCCTTGATAGGCGGGGTGGATGTGGCTGCAGAGCCCGAACGGATTCGGAGCCGGATCGGGTACATGTCCCAGCGCTTCTCCCTCTATACGGACCTGAGCGTCTGGGAAAACCTCACCCTCTACGCAGGGATCTACGGCATCCCTGAGAGGCGTATGAAGAAGCGTCTCAAAGAGGTCATGGAAATGAGCGCCCTCACCGGCAAAGAAGAATCCATGGTAGAAGACCTCCCCACCGGCTGGCGACAGCGCCTGGCCCTGGGGTGCGCCGTGCTGCACCAACCGGAGGTCCTCTTTCTGGACGAACCGACCTCAGGGGTGGACCCGGCTGCCCGCCAGACCTTTTGGGAGTTGATCTATCAGCTCTCCGCTCAGGGCACGGCTGTGCTCGTGACCACCCACTATATGGACGAGGCGGAACAGTGCCACCGGATCGGGATGATCTTCGACGGCACATTGGTCGCCGTGGACACCCCTACCTTATTAAAGGAAAAAATTCCAGGAAAGGTCTACGAGCTGGAAGCAGAGAATATTATAAGGGCCTCTGAGGTCCTTCGTCAGATACCCGGTATCACGGAGGTCTCACCCTTCGGACGCCGGCTCCATATCCTCACCGAGGCAGAGACTCCCTCGCAGAAGAACATCCGAAAAATGCTCGCAGAGGCCAAGATCGCTGTCGCTTCATTAGAACAGGTACCCCCCCACTTGGAAGACGTCTTCATCTATTTGGCACAGACGGGCAACGCAAAAGGCTAAGCATGAAACCACCATATCATGACGTTGAGAAAAGATATTGACTGCTCTGTTAAAACATGCAAAGGTCATTGCAAAATAGGAAGACATGAAGAAACCGTTAAAAATCGCTCCGTTTGGAAAACACCTGGGCATAGAGATCCTGGAGGCTGGGGAGGGGGTTGCCCGGCTGAAAATGCCCTATCAACATGAGCTCACCAACCCAGCGGGGAATCTGCACGGAGGGGCTATCGCCACGGTGGCGGATAGCGCTATGGCCGTAGCCATCGGCTCCGTGGTGGGAACATCAGGACGGCACTTTACCGTAAAACTGGAAATAAGATATAAGGCCGCGGTAACGGATGGTGTGATCATCGCCGAGGCAACGGTCACGAGGCGAAAGCCGAGACTCTTTCTGGGGGAGGCGGTGGTCACAAACGGAGAAGGTCAGGTGATAGCCACTGCAGCCGGGACCTTCATGTTCTCGGACTCAGACGCAAATACCCGCTAGGCTATCCTCCTTCTGAAAGCTCTTTATTATAACGGAGAATTCAGCCGCCGAGGTACGATGTCGGCTGCAACGACTGGTTGGGCAAGTAATGCGACAACTACTTTGTATAATCCTCTATCGTAGCAACACGAACATCCCCGTGCCGTGAAACGCTCAAGCCCCCTGTAGCGGCACGCTTGCTGAGAAGACGGCGATGCCTCTCTCTACGCGAGGATGCCAACAAGCGGCACGCGTGCCGTTACAGGGGCGTGT
>CAYWLI010000107.1:0-7451 GCA_964459135.1 uncultured Thermodesulfobacteriota bacterium
TGCGAAAAAGCAACTATATGTGATTGACCTCCATCGATCCAGATTCGTGAGGAGCCTCTCCAAGCAAAGACGGCTTTGGAACCTCGCTCAGTTTTTTTATTCCCTCAAAGGATGGCTCTCCCCCGAAGACAAAGAGGCCTTTTTGCAACAATACGACAAGGAGAAGGATACCTTTCAACATGGGTTTACAGAGGGGTTACAGAAAATCGACAGCCTTGAGGAGCGGATCTATCGGCGGCATATGAAGAGCAGGACAAAGAGATGTCTCAAAAACAGCGGAGGATTTTATGTCGTTAAAAAGGACGGCTGGCGGATATGGGCACGGAGGGAATGGAAGACCGAAGCGTTGCTCGGCGCTATAAAAAAGCACGGAGAGATTGTGGCCGGGGGGAAGGATGGTTTGATCAAAGATGATCGCCGTACAGCCATTACCCTTTTTGATTTTATGCAACGAAGGGTTTGTGTAAAGGAATATCGTTATAAGGGGGGTCTATTGCGATTTAAGGAGATTTTCAGGCGATCAAAGGCCCGCATGGGGTGGTTGATGGGCAATGGGTTGGTGGTGAGGGGCGTCACTGGCATTACCCCTCAGGCCCTCCTGGAGCGCAGAAGGCGGGGTTTGCGCCGGGAGGCCTTTCTCATCATGGAGACCCCTTCTGGTTATGTCGAGCTTGACCGATATGTGATCCGGTCTTTTGAGGACTCCCGTCACGGAAGGCTCAAAACAAGGGCCTTTCTGAAGGCCTTGGCGGGATTTATGGCTAACCTTTATACGCTCAGGATTTCTCACAGGGACCTCAAGACCTGCAACATCATGGTGCACGAGGGTCGGGATACGTGGGATTTCGGTTTGGTCGATATGGATGATGTCCAGTTGGACAAAGAAATCCGACACAAGAGACTTCTCAAGACGCTGGTTCAATTAAATACATCCACTCCCTTGTTTATTGATATGAGGAATAGAATCAGGTTCCTGATCAGTTATCTCAATTGCATTAAGAGGCATAACGTACGGGATATAATCCGGAGTGTGGTCAGAGGCAGCAGAGGGAGGGAGTTGGTCTATGTCACCCCTGAGGGTGATGTAATCATGGAAGTTGATTGGGAGAAGTCGTGTGCATTAGCCTCTCAGGCGTCCTTCGCGAAAAAGGAGTTGTGAGGCCTGCCTGATTCTCTCGATCCCTTTAATCTCGTTGGGTGACAGGGGGAGGAGGGTTAGGTGGAGGCGTTCCCCATATTCTTCTGAGAGTAGTTTGATATAGTGGGCTTGCATTTCACGCCTCGTTCGGTGAAAGGCACAATCCGCCTTTTCGATGACATGGTTGATGATCAGGTGATTGACCGGCAGCCCGTGGCCATCGAAGTCTTGGATAATTCGTTCCGTCTGTTTAACCCCCAGGGCCTCAGGGATGGTAACGACGATGTATTCTGCGAGGCGCTCGTCTCTGATAAATCCAGCGATGTCATTGGAGAGGGCTTGCCACCCTGAGATGATCTCCAAAAGGGATTTCTTGCCCCTTTTCAGCTTCACCACTTCCTTGGCCCGTTCCAGATAGCTGTAAAGGTTGAGATAGAACTTCGTCGCCCCCTCCAGATGCCGCAGGAAGATCTCGGGGAGATGTAGCAAGCGCAGGGTGTGTCCTGCTGGAGCGGTGTCCCATACCACGAGATCGTACCTATCCTCCTTTACCAGTTCCATAATGTAGTAGAGCATGTATTCTTCTTCTATCCCCGGGGCCCCTCCCACATAGTCCAGAACGAAGTCATAATCGAGATCGGTAAAAGAGGCCACTACCTCATAGATCTCAGGGCCGAAACGATCCTTCCATTTTTCCCTGACGATTTCCGATGAGATTTCCAAGGCGGTAAGATTGGGGATATGAGGAACGAACGTTTCTCGTGGACCAACAGTGATCTCAAAGATGTCGGAAAGGGAAGGGGTAGGGTCACTGGACAAAATCAGGGTCTTCCTCCCTGATTCGGCCATGCGCAGGGCGATGGCTGCTGCACAAGTAGTTTTTCCCACGCCGCCCTTACCCCCCACCAGGATCAGTTGTTGCGGCCCCTTCTCCAGGTCCGCAAGGGACTTCTTGTTTGTATTCATTGCAGTGATCTTAGACTATTCCGCCGATCAAGGTCTCCGTGGTTTGGACCCCTTGCAACCCGCGGATCTGATTGATGACCGTCCGTGAGAGATCAGGTATGTTTTTGGCCTGTACCTGCACTACCACATCCCAGCGTCCGAAGACCAGATCGGTCTCTTCTAATCCCGGCAGGGCGCTGATCTGCGAGATGGTGTTTGCCTCCAGTCCGGGAACCAGGCTGACCAGGATATATGCCTTCATGCTGTTTCACCCCCTTTTTTTGTTATGAAAGGATTACAGACCTCTGAGCCGGGCTTCCTTCCTTGCCTGCAGCTCATCGACGAGGGTATGGGAACATTCCCCATTCCCATACCCCTCACCGAGGTCCTCTTTATCTTTGTTGAAGCCGTGGAAATCGCTCCCCCCTGTGATGGCAAGTCCGTATTTTTGTGCTAGGTGTCGGTAGAACTTCGTCTGGCCTTCTGAGTGTTCAGGGTAATATGTCTCTATTCCATCCAGGCCGTTTTCTTTTAGTTCGACTATTACCGGTTCGAGATCATGCAGTTGGAGCTGGTTGAGGGTGAAAGGGTGGGCCAAGACCGTTACCCCTCCGGCCTTGTGGATGACGCTCATGGCCTCTTGGGGGGAGAATTTGAACTTCTCCGCATAGGCCGGTCCTCCCTTGCGAAGATATCGTTCAAAGGCGTCTTGGATGTTCTGCACGTAACCCTTTTGGACCAAGGCGTACGCAAAGTGAGGGCGTCCTATCTGTCCGTGCTCTGGGGCCTCTTTTATCTCGGAAAGGTCTATATCGATGCCGAGTCCTCGAAGCTTCTCGATTATTTTTAGGTTTCGCTCGGCGCGGGCCCGCTGGACGATTGCCAGTTTCTCCAGCAACTCGGCAGAGGTGTGGTCTATATAGTACCCCAACAGATGCATGGTCCCTTTGGCGAAATCCACGCTCACCTCTACGCCGGGGATTACCTCTAATCCCAGCTTCCTTCCCTCCTGTAACCCTTCTGCTATCCCCTCTATCGTATCGTGATCAGTAATCGCAATGGTCCGGAGCCCCTTTTCTTTTGCATATCGTACTACTTCGGCAGGACTCATGGTTCCATCGGAAGCAGTGGTGTGGACGTGGAGGTCTATTTCCATCACAGGTGCAGCCACGATCGCAAGACCTCCGGTAGCCCTACCGCGAGGGTGGGGAAGGGGATAGGGGTGAAGGCAGTAAAAAAGATGAGGAAGGCAAAACCTCCGGCAATCTTTCTGCGCCAATCCAGGGGAATACGGTCTTCAAGGGGAGGGGGATGTCGGTAGCCGATAAAGAATAGAAGGATCACCAAGAGTAGCCATCCGAGATTGTAGATGAGGCAGATCAGGGTGATCCCCAGGAGGGTAAGGCGGAAGATGATCGTGCTGTGGCGACCAAAGAGGGCGTAGATGATGTGCCCTCCATCAAGCTGTCCTGCTGGTAAGAGATTGAGGGATGTGATAAAGAGCCCCACCCATCCGGCATAGGCGATGGGATGTAGAATAACATCTTTATCGGGTGGGAGATCTCCCATGACTATTCGTTGCAAGAGCGAGAGCAGGGGGGAATTCCCCAAAGACATACTGTGATCTGGGAGCTGAGATACATCCATAACATCAGACAAGAGGAACCCCACGATCAATGCCGGAATGGTCAGCGCAAGCCCGCAAAAAGGCCCCAAGGCCCCGATGTCGAAGAGGGCCTTTCGGTCGGGTATGGGGCCTTTCGTTCTGATGACCGCCCCCAGGGTGCCAAACGGGAAGAAAGGGAAGGGGATAAAATAGGGGAGCGATGAAGGCACCCCGTATTTGCGGCTCGCGAGATAGTGCCCCATTTCATGGGCTACGAGGATGCTCAATATGGCGATTGAATAAATAGGACCACCAATGAAAAGGGTAGAGCCGACGGTCAACAAAAAGAGGACCAGATTGCGCCACCAAGCCTTCATGGGAGATGAATGGTTATCTCTTCCTCTTGTGGCGGTCTCTGGAAAGCTGTTTTTTGTGTTTGTGCTTTCTCATCTTCTTTCTGCGCTTTTTAGTCACACTTCCCATACTCAATCTCCTTTAGCAGTTACTGCTTCTATCCATTGTAAATAGGCCGCATCACCGTTGTCCACTTTTACGGCAGTGATCTCCGGGACCTCATAGCTGTGAAGCTCTCTGATGCGGCTGCGTATCTTCTCGAAGAGATCCTCCCTGCTTTTGATAATGATGAGCGTTTCCCTTTCGTCCCAAATCTCTTCCTTCCATCGATAGATGGAGCGGATCTGGGGAATAATATTAGCACAGGCTGCCAATCCTTCCTCCACCAAGGTCCTGCCGAGAACAGCAGCCTCCTCCTCAGTGGCAGTGGTGCAAAAGATGATCAGAAATCCCTGTGCCACCTCTTTCCTCAATCACGTTGAGGTTGTTATGATCTCGCGCCGATGAAGCTATTATCATCCTTACGAGTTTCTAGATTCGAGAAGGGCTGTGATAATCCCTATGCTTCATTGTATGTTACGTACATCGCAAAAAAGAAGCATAAAACTACAATAACACAGATAGCTTGTCAAGGGAAACTCATTTGACAATACGGGGAAAGGTGCTATTTTAATATGCAAGAGACTTTACAGAGTTCAAGGGGGTAGATGCGTTGGCCCAGCCCAAAAAGATGAAGTTGGAGAATTTAACCAAGTTCAAGGATAAGGTCGAGCAATGTATGAAGTGTGGCTTCTGTATGTATTTTTGTCCTGTCTATCGGGAGATCCACACAGAACCCATTGTGGCACGAGGCAGGAATATGCTTGCCGGTGAGCTTTTAGAAGGGAAAGTATATGATTGGGAACACTTGGAGGAGCGTTATAGCAAGTGTCTTACCTGTAATCGATGCACCCAATTCTGCCCTGCCAAGGTTGAGGTGGCCACTATCACCATGGCGGCCAGGGGTGATATAGTAGCCAACAAAGGGCTCCCCTTTGCCAAGAAGGTGGTATTTGAAAGACTCCTGAAGAAGCGGGGGCTCTTTGGTAAGGTGCTGAAGCTTGCCTCGAAGCTTCAGTGGCTGCTTCCCAGGACCAAGGGGAAGATTCGCCACCTTCCCGTCTTCCTTTCCGCCCTGGCCAAAGGAAGGCAAATCCCGGAGATCGCTCGCACGTTTCTGCGCGATGAGTTGCCTGAGATCAACTCGCCCCCCCCGGGGGTCACAAAGCGTATGCGGGTTGCCTTTTTCGTGGGGTGTGCCACTGATTATATTTTTCCTGATGTGGGGAAGCGGACCATAGACTTCCTGACCAGCCAGGGGGTGGAAGTGGTCTTTCCCAAAGGTCAGGGGTGTTGCGGGATGCCGGTGTTCGGCAGCGGCGATTTCGTTACTGCCAGGGAGATGGCCGATAGAAACGTAGCGGTTTTTTCTCAGTTGAAAGATGTGGATTACATCGTCACCTCCTGTGCCACCTGCGGGTCGGCCTTGAAAGAAGGATATATGACCTACTTAGCGGATACCCCGGAAAGGGAAAAGCGGTATAAAGAGTTTGTTGCCAAGGTGAAGGATATCAACGAGTTTATTGTCGATATCCTCAAGTCCCCTCCTGAGGCGTTTCACACTACCTTACCCAAGGGGACTAAGGTCACGTACCACGATCCCTGCCATTTGGTGAGGTATCAGAATATCTCAACGCAGCCGCGCGAGATCATCAAAGCTGTTCCCGGATTGGAATTGGTGGAGATGAGGGAGCCGGATCGATGCTGCGGCATGGGGGGCTCTTTCAACGTCCAATACTATGATCTGTCAAAGCGGATAGCCGACCATAAGATGAACGCCATCGCCGATACCGGCGCCGATATCGTGGTGACGGCCTGTCCCGGCTGCATGATCCAGTTGATCGACAATACCATTCAGAAGAGGATGCCCCAGCGCGTGATGCACGTGATGGAGCTGTTGGATTCGAAGCACGCGTAACGGATATCGAAAGGGATTTCTATTCCTCCCCTTGTTGTTTTTGTTCTTGTAACCCCTTCCGAAGTTCAGCGATGATGTCGCCGGCCTTTACCTCGAGTTCTTCAGGTACCATGACTGCCGCCCACCCCTTTTGGGGGATGAAAATCCCGTCGTATGCGGTATCGTGATAGGAACGGATCATACAGGTGATCCCTTCCTCTTGTAAGGTCTGGGCGATAAGGTCAGCCTCGAACTTATTTTCGGCTACCGTGATTTTTTTGAAGTTCTCTCCGCTCATGATTTCCCTATCTTACAGGAAATAATACCATCGGATCGTTCCTTGGTCAAGGATATCCTCCCTGAGCGCAGCACTCTTCCCTTGATTGTTCCCTTCGATAACGATACTATAGCTGGAGGAAAAGAAAGATAGTGGGAACACAACGGCTTACACGGAGGGAATTTTTAGCGAACTGCGGCAAAGGTCTTTTTTGCCTTGCTCTCAGCACATCCCCCTTTGCCTTGAGCAAAGAGGCATATACTTCCGACAAGACGAGGTTGGAGCGCGCATGGGGACTGGTGGACACCAAGCTCTCCCCCTATTTTCAGCCCCTCGCAGGCAATGACGTCCAGTGTCTCCTGTGCCCCAGAACGTGTGTGATCTCCGCGGGCGAGCGAGGGTACTGTGAGGTGAGGGAAAACAGAAAGGGGAAACTCTTCAGCCTCGTCTATGGAAACCCCTGTGCAGTCCATATAGACCCTATTGAGAAGAAACCCTTTTTTCATGTCCTGCCGGCTACCCCTTCTTTTTCCATCGCTACGGCGGGGTGCAATTTTGACTGCAAGTTTTGCCAGAACTGGGAGATCTCTCAGGAGGTGCCGGAGAGGACCCTCAATTTCCGGTTACCTCCTTCCCTGGTGGTGGAGTTGGCGAAGGAGAACGGTTGCCCCACCATCGCCTCGACCTACGTGGAGCCGACTATCTTCTTCGAGTATATGTATGACATCTCTGTCCTGGCCAAGAAGAAAGGAATCTTGAGTGTCTGTCATTCCAACGGTTACATTAACCCTCAGCCGTTAGAAAACCTTTGTCAGTATCTCGCGGCCGCCTGCATTGACCTCAAGGGCTTTACTGAGAAGTTTTATCAGGAGATGGCGGAAGGAAGCCTCCAACCGGTCCTGCGCACCATCAAGACTTTACGGCAGCATGGGGTGCACGTGGAGTTGGTCAACCTCGTGATCCCCACCAAGAACGATGACATGCAAGAGGTGAGGCAGATGTGCCTCTGGATCAAGGAGGAGCTCGGTCCTCATGTCCCCATCCATTTCACCCGCTTTTATCCGCTCTATAAGTTGCGCAATCTCCCCCCCACACCGGTGGAGACCCTGGAACGGGCCAGGGCGGTGGCCCTTGG
>CAYWLI010000108.1:0-7268 GCA_964459135.1 uncultured Thermodesulfobacteriota bacterium
CCGCGGGCAAGGGTATCCCTGGAATGGGTGCGGTGCGTAACCTCCAGCCTCTCCCCTATGCCGCCGAAGATCACCGTATGCTCCCCCACGATATCCCCTGCCCTGATTACCTGCATCCCGATTTCCTCTGTGCTCCGCTCACCGATCAGGCCCTTTCTGCCGTAGACCCCGACCTCTTCCCATTTTCTTCCCAGGCCCCGTGCCACGACCTTTCCCAATTGCAGGGCGGTGCCGCTCGGAGCGTCCTTTTTCATGCGATGGTGGGCTTCGACGATTTCGACGTCATAGTCTTGCCCTAAGATCTGCGCCATCTCCTCCACGATCTTGTACATCAGGTTGACCCCCACGCTCATATTGGGTGCGAGGCAGCAGGGGAACTCTTTAGTGAGTTTCTTGACCTGCTCCAGTTGCTCAGGTGAAAATCCGGTACTTCCCACCACCATGGGCGTGTGATGCTGCGCGGCGATCTCCATATTTCCCAGCGAGGCCTCGGCCGCAGTAAAGTCCATGACCACATCCCCCTTCTCGATCACCGATTTCAGATTATCTTCTATCGTCACCCCGAGGTCGCCCGCACCGGCCAACACTCCCACATCCTCTCCTTGTGAAGGATGCCCAGGGATCTCTATCGCCCCGGTGCACGTTATACCATCGGAGTTCTGTATGGCGTTGACGATCATGCGCCCCATGCGTCCTGCCGACCCGACGACAATAGCGTTGATCATTGTTTCACCTCACATATGAATTTATGGGGTTACTCAACCCCCTCGCAGTGATGGCGGCCTCATCGGTCCTCTCGAGGATTGTATCCGCAACCTTCACGATAGTGCCTCTTCCTCAAGCCAACCGCGATAGATGATTCTTACCTCCCCTTCGAGAGAGACCTCTTTCATTGCTCTTCCCCCTGAGTAGTAGATGGTCAGAGGTTCTCTGCTGCGCGGGATGACCGTAATGGGTGAAGTGGCCAGCCCTCTTAAACCTGCTATGACGGCGGCGGCCACTGCCCCGGTGCCGCAGGCCAGGGTTTCATCCTCCACCCCCCGCTCATAGGTGCGGATCTCGACGGTGCTATTTTCTACGTGGACAAAGTCCACATTGGTCCCGGCCGGATGAAACGCCTGGTGTTGACGGATTTGCCTTCCCAACCCGACCACATCGACCTCTGTGAGGTCAGGAGCAAAGATCACGGTATGGGGGACGCCGGTGTTGATGAAATCCACGCTGATCTCCTCCTCCCCGATCGCCAGAACGAACCCCAGCCTGATATCGGTTGGAGGAGGCAAGGTCAGCTTCACCACCGTGCCCTTCACCTGTGCCTGGATGATCCCCACAACGGTCTCAAAGGTGAGCTCAGGGGGCGCCATCCCTAACACATGCGCCAAACGGGCGGCGCACCTGCCCCCATTGCCGCACATCTCCGCCTCGCTCCCATCGGCGTTGAAGAAGTGCCAACGGAAATGAGCCTTGTCAGAATTCTCGAGAACGATGAGACCATCCGCCCCCACGGAGAGCTTGCGACGGCATATCCGGGGTACGGAGGGGCGCAGGGTAGCCACATCGATCTTGCCTTCGCGATTGTCGATGAGGATAAAATCGTTGCCTCCGCCAGTCATCTTATAGAATTCCATCAATGCTCCCATCACTTTTCCAAGAAAGCGGGGATGTGCTCCCCGCGGATGAGATCTGCATACTGTTCCCGCTCCCTGATCAGATGGAATGCATCATCCTTGACCAAGACCTCAGGAACCCGGGGACGGGAGTTATAGTTGGAGGACATGACGAACCCATAGGCCCCGGCGCTCATCACCGCCACCAGATCCCCCGGCTCGAAGCGGGGCATGAGCCGGTCGCGGGCCAGAAAATCGCCGCTCTCGCAGATAGGCCCCACCATGTCTGCCACCATCTCATCCCCCTTCTTTACTTTGACCGAGACGATCTCCTGGTAGGACCCATACAGGGTCGGTCGCACAAGATCGTTCATGCCCGCATCGACGACCACGAAGTTCTTCTCACCCTCTTTGGTATAGAGGACCCGCGTGACCAGTATGCCGGCATTGCCCACGATCACCCTACCGGGCTCAAAGATGAAGGTACAGGGGAGATCCCGTGCCTCAGCCATAATGGCGTTGGCATATTCCTGCGGATGGGGGGGCTCCTCCTGGTGGTAGGTAATCCCCAGACCTCCCCCGAGATCCACATATTCCACCGCTATTCCCTGATTTCCCAGTCTTGTGACCAACTCCTTGACCCGTTTGAGGGCCTCTACAAAGGGCCCTATCTCGGTGAGCTGAGAGCCGATATGGCAGCTTACCCCTTTGATGGCCAGATGGGGCAATTCCTTGGCCTCACGGTACCATTCCAGGGCACGATCTATAGCAATCCCGAACTTGGCCTCCTTCATGCCGGTTGCGATATAGGGATGGGTCTGAGGGTCGATGTCGGGATTGACCCGTAATGAGATCGGTGCCGTGGTCCCCATGGTGCTTGCGATGCCGTTGATGTGGTGGATCTCTTGATAAGACTCCACGTTGAACATCAAGATCCCTTCCTGTAGGGCGTACCCGATCTCATCCTCCCGCTTGCCCACGCCGGAATAGACGATCCTGTCGGGATCGGCCCCGGCACGCAGGGCACGGAAGAGCTCTCCGCCGGAGACGACATCCACCCCTGAACCCAGGTTGATGAAGGTCCTGAGCACCGCCATGCTGGAATTGGCCTTGGCCGAGTAACAGACGAGATGGGGGAGATCGCTGAAGGCCGCGTCAAAGGCCTGAAAGTGGCGGACCAGGGTCCGATAGCTGTAAAGATAGAAGGGGGTCTCTACCTCGCGAGCTATTGCTTCAACCGGGACCTCTTCGCAGTAGAGGACGCCGTCTTTGTGTTGAAAAAAGTGCATGTATGCCTCTATAGTGAAGTGTATCAGCGTATGATAACACAGACAGGGGGGAAATCAAACGTTCCCCCGCTATTTTCGGAGGGTCGCTTGATGCCTGAGGGGCTTGAGTATAAGGTCGAGGGCATCCACCATCTCATTGACCACCACATCGGCGTTGGAGACAGTCTCCCTGGCTGCTCCTTCTTTGCCGATGACCGCAATGCCCAGGGCCGCCTCGTGCACCATCAGGTGATCGTTATACCCATTTCCCACAGCGATGGTCTTGTCAGGACCGATCTCCTTGATAAACTGTTCCTTCTGCGGGGCCTCCTCACCCTCATCGAGCCTCACCACCTCGGCCTGTGTGCGTCCAAATTGTGCCGAGGCATCTCCCCGGGTATCAGCGGTAAGGATATATACCTTCAGCCGCTTGGCCAGGAGGTTGATCTTGTCCCTGACCTTTCCTGAGATCCTCCCATCGGTAGCGATGGTCCCGTTCATATCCAAGACTAAAAATGCTATGGTGTATTCTCCCCTCCCCGGTACCTCCATGCGTAGCATAGGTTCCTCCGTCGATGTCGTCACGCCATTAAGAATTCACTGCCCACATGAGTTCATGATAAGATAGCCCATTCCTGCTCGGGGTGCAACCAGGGGCCTGGGATTCAGGCGAATGGGGTAACCTTGACATTGGATGATATAGATCTTATCTATTTAGAGAGGGAAATATGAGGCTATACGGTGCACAATGGCCTATAAAAACAGTGATATGGATGAATTGTTGCATATAAAAAACAAACAACCTTCTTGACTTTTTGTTTTATGATGTTATACTTGTAAGTTTAAATAAAGAGGGTTTTTGGTTAGGGGCTTATGGGGATCAAAGAACAATTACAGGATGCGATGAAGGGCGCAGCCAAAGAGAAGGCCAAGGCGCGACTCTCGACCCTTCGATTGGCTTTGGCGGCGGTGCAGAACAAAGAAAAGGAGCTGCGGAAGGAGTTATCGGAAGAGGAAGCAATACAGGTAATCGCGGGATTGATAAAAAAGGGCAAGGAATCCATAGAGCAGTTTAAGGCCGGCCAGCGTGCAGATCTGGTGGCCAAAGAGGAAGAGGAGATAACGGTCCTCCAGGACTTTTTACCTCAACAGCTCACCCCAGAAGAAGTGGAGGCGGAGGTTGCCAAGGCGGTGGAGGAGGCAGGGGCCTCCACACCGCAAGACATGGGGAAGGTGATGCGGATCCTGATGCCCCGGATTGCCGGCAGGGCTGAGGGAAAGGTGGTCAACGAGCTGGTTCGCAAGAGGCTTTCGGGGTAATCGAGCGACCCCACTATCACGCTCAAGATAAACCGATCACGTGATTCAAAACGTCGCAGCAGGTACGTAATACCTAATTCACCAAGGGGAAGCGCATCTTATCCCCTCGGAAATCACTCAAGGATGGATGCCCACACACTCACCTCGCTGGAGTATAACGAGATAGTGAGCCTCTTGAAAGGATGTGCCTCATCCGAGCTGGGGAGGAGGGAATGTGCGTTAATCCAGCCCCTCTCTGATCCCCAGCAGGTAGCGGGACTCCTCAATGAGGTGACGGCCCTCAAGGAGGTCCTGGAAGGGGGGGATGATCTCCCGTTGCACGGGATGGCGGATATTGCCCCGATCCTCCAGCGTACCCGCATCGAGGGGGCCATACTGCCACCCCCAGGGCTTTTGGCGATAGCTGCCTCTATTCGCACATCCGGATCTTTGAAGCGATTTTGCGGTGAACTGGAGGAGCGGTTTGCCCCTCTGAAGAAGATAGGGGAGGAATTCTCCGCTCCAGGACACCTAGCTCAAGAGATTGAGAGGGCCATCGGCCCCGGGGGGGAGATATACGATGAGGCCAGCCCTCTCCTGAAAGAGGTCAGGGGGAAGATCAAGAAGGTCCGGGGGGTCATTCAGGAGCGGTTAGAGGCCCTCGTGCGCCGCAAGGAGTTACAGGAGGTCATCCAGGATGAGGTAATCACCCAACGCAATGGCCGCTCGGTGATCCTCATCAGGGCCGATGCCAAGGGGAGGGTCAAGGGGATCGTGCACGACTACTCCCAGTCCAAAATGAGCCTCTTCGTGGAGCCCCTGGAAGTAGTGGAGCGCAACAATGAGCTCAATGTCCTTCAGCGAGAGGAGCGGGAAGAGGAGGAAAAGATCCTCAGGAGGTTGGCCGCCTTGGTTCGAGAGCGCCGGGAGGAGCTTCTCAACGACCTCGCTTTGCAGGCGAGGATGGATGCCATCTATGCCAAGGCCAAACTGAGCATCTATCTACATGGTGCCCCGCCTGCCTTAAACACCGAAGGTCGGGTGATGATCATGGCCGCGCGACACCCCCTCTTGGTCCAGGCCCAGCACGAGGGTCGGGTCGATGAGATCGTTCCCATCGATCTGCTTCTGGACCCTGGCCAGAAGATCCTGATAATCAGTGGGGCCAACACCGGGGGCAAGACTGCGGCTTTAAAGACCTTCGGTCTTTTGACCCTGATGGCGTGCGCTGGATTGCACATCCCCGCTGCCCCGGACAGTGAGGTGAACCTCTTTTCCGATATCTTCGCCTATATCGGCGATGAACAGAATCTCCAAGAGCATCTCAGCACCTTCTCTTCTTTTGTGCAGTGGCTCAATGGCGTCTTGGATAGAGTTGACGATACTACCCTGCTGCTCATAGACGAGATCGGGGTTGGGACAGAGTACTCCCAGGGGGCGGCCCTGGCCATGGGGCTCTTGGATTATATCAGACAGCGAGGCGGATATGCCGTGGTCACCAGTCATTTCAATCCCCTGAAGGCTTATGCCTATCGTCATGACGCAGTGGCCAATGTAGCGGTAGCATTTGATCAGAAGACCCTCAAGCCCACCTATCGCCTCCTCTACGGGAGGCCGGGGACGAGCCAGACCCTCCTCATCGCCGAGAGGCTTGGCCTCACGGGAGAGATCTTGGATGGGGCGCGAGGTTATCAGGATGAGGCCCACGGCCACCTGGAGGAGCTCATGGGGGAGTTGGAGCGCCTGCACCGTCACCTGGAAGGGGAGCGAGCGGAGGCAAGCAGAGCAAAAGAGGAGGCCATGCAGCATCGGGAACGCCTGCGCCGGGCCGCGGAGGAGATCAAGCAGAAAAAGGCCATGATCATTGAGCGGACCGAGGAAGAGGGCAAAAGGATCATCCATTCCTTAGAAGCTGACCTCAGGGATGTCTTGAAGAAGGCCAAGGAGGGGAAAGGACGGGCACCGGCGTTAAAGGGGGAGGCCAAACGGATCAGAGAGGATTTTGTGGACCACTTTCCTAAGACCAGAAGAGGGGGAGGTGGGGAAGCGATCCATGAGGGGGATGTAGTTGAGGTCATAACCCTGGGCAAAGAAGGAGTGGTGGAGGGGCTTTCCCATGATCCCTCCCGAGCCGAGGTGTCCATCGGCGGCATACGGGTCAAGGCCCCCCTGGAGGAGTTGCGATTTATCTCCCACGGGGCTGCACCAGTGGACAAACAGGAGAAAGCGGCTCTCCACGTCGCCTTGGAATCTGCTGGTGGCGTGGTGAACGAGGAGCTGAACGTGATCGGCTTGAGGGTGGATGAAGCCCTCCCCAAGGTGGACAAGTTTCTCGACGACGCCCTCGTGAGGGAATATGGCCGGGTCCACATTATTCATGGGATAGGGTCCGGGAAACTGCGAGCGGCGATCCAAGGCCATCTTAAGGATCATAAGTGGGTAAAAGGCTTCAGGGAAGGCGAGATCAACGAAGGTGGACCAGCAATTACCATTGTGGAGTTGAGCTAATGGCGGGATTCATCCCCGATGAGGTCATAGAGGAGATCAGGGAGCGGGCGGATATTATCGAGGTGATCTCCGACCACGTGGCCCTCAAAAAGGCGGGGAGAAACTATAAAGGGCTGTGCCCCTTTCATCAGGAAAAAACCCCCTCCTTTATGGTGAGTCCGGAGAAACAGCTCTTTCACTGCTTCGGCTGCAGCGTCGGAGGGAATGCCTTCACCTTCCTCATGAAGTACGAACAGATCTCCTTTGCTGAGGCGGCGAGGGCCCTGGCCCAAAGGTATGGCGTGCGGATCCCCGAGGTCAAGGTGACGGCCCGCGATCAGCGCACGGAGAATCTCCGGCAGATCAACACCGTGGCACTTGATTGTTACGTCCACCAGATCAGGGATGCAAAAGAGGGGAAGGTCGCCAGAGACTACCTGGAGCGCAGGGGTATAGAGCGGGAGGTCTGGAAGGAATATAGGGTCGGTTATGCACCCTCCCGCTGGGATACCTTGGTAACGTATCTCAAGAGGAAAGGGGTGAATGTGAAAGAGGCGGAGGCCCTGGGTCTCATCATCCCCAAGAAGGGGGGGTGGTATGATAGGTT
>CAYWLI010000109.1:0-7027 GCA_964459135.1 uncultured Thermodesulfobacteriota bacterium
CATCGCAGGGAGATCATGCGGTACTAACATAAATGGCGGAAGCAGCATCCCTGCTTCCGCCAGCGTCATAAACAACGATCTGTGTACCCTGAAGGGTTTTAGCAGGTAACCTTGAAAATCATGGAGGCGCCGGTATCCCCTGCCGCACAGCCGGTCCACAGACAATATCCGCCTCCGAGGATGACCATCTCCTCGAGCATCTCGGCGATAATCCTGCCCGCCGTCGGTGCCTGGGGATGCCCATAGATCATGGAGCTCCCGTAGTTGTTCATCTCCATGACGTCAATCCCCATCTTCTTGGCAAAGTTGAGGTCGTTGGTCGCAAAGGGGTTGTGGCTCTTGATGGTCTTCATGTCGGTGATTTTCATGCCCGCGTTGGCAAGGGCCATCTCGGCAGCCGGCACGGGTGCTGCCGCCATGTAACCTTGCTTGGCCCGGGAAAAACCATAGGAGACGATCTGGATCTCGATCTTCGGGTCGGCGCTCAACTCGTTGGCCTTTTCCCTCGTGGTGACGATGAATCCGCAGTTGCCGTCGGCGGGGTGTGTCTGGGCGCCGAAGCTGTGGACGCCGCCCGGCTCGACGGGCTTGAGCTTGGCCAGGCCCTCGGCCGTGGTAGGGGTGACCCCTTCGTCCTGCTCCACCGTCATGGTCTTCTTCTTGGAGACCTTTACCTCAGCGGGGAACATGTAGCGCTTCTGGAAGGCCCGGTCCTCGGCCAGGGCCATCTGATACTGCTCGTAGCGCCGCAGGGTCACTGCGTCGCACTCCTCCTTGGTGATCCCCATTTCCTTGGCCACGTTCTCAGCGGTCTGCACCATCTTGAGGCCCACGTTGGGGTCCGCATTGAAGTTGTCCATGAGCCAATTTTCGCTCTCCACCTCGCCTCCGGGACCCAGGGGCTGGGGCCACACGGAGTGAGCGCCGTTGGAACAACGGTCCGCCATGAGGCCGAAGCCCACTTCAAAGGCGCCCTGCTCTACGGCAAGGGCGGCGAGATTAAGAATCGTGGTGGATGTAGTACATGCCTGGTTGATCATGAGGCCTGGCAGGTTTTTCTGGTTGTCGACCAGCATGGCGGCGGCCCAGTTGTGGCTGTAAAACAGGTGGTGCTGGTGAATGGTGATCCCGAAGTACAGGTAGTCGATGATGGTGGGATCGATCTTCTTCTGCAGAAACCAATTCCGCGCCGTCTTAGCCCCCAACTCAATGGCATTTTCATGCTGCATGCTTCCCTGCCAGCGGCAGAAGGGCGTTGAATAGTAGCCGTTGTAAGGGATATACGCCTTGCTAAATGTGTTCATATAAAAACCTCCTCACTCTATTGTTATTTACTGTTAACGGCACATCGTCATGCCGGTAACACAAACATCGCTGTCGTCTCTGTAGAGAAAGCTTCCGTAGCGGCACAAGCTATACCCTAACATTTTAATATCTCTATGCCTAAGGTGTCTCTTACCAAAGGGCCACCTTAGGCGGTTTAGCCAGATGGGATGTGTCGCCTCGCGATCCCCTACCTATTAAGATATTTTTAATGAGGGGATGTCGCGAGGCGACACATCCTGATGATGCTATTTGTCTTTAAAGTTGGGCTTTCGCTTCTCCACAAAGGCCCGTAACCCCTCCCGACCATCTTCGGAGGTATAGGAGAGGATAAAGCTCTCACCTTCGAAGATGAGGGCGGAGTTGAGATCCATGTTGATGCCGTGGTCGACGGCATGCTTAATCATCTTGAGGGCCACGGCGGGCATGGCGGCGATGGTCGTTGCTAGGGCCGTGACCTCCTCCATCAACGTGTCAGGGGGAACGACCTTGCTCACCAGGCCCATCCCGAGGGCCGTCTGGGCGTCTATCATTGCTCCCGTGAATAACAACTCCTTGGCCCGGGCTGCTCCGATCAAACGGGAGAGCCGCTGGGTGCCCCCCCCACCGGGGATGATCCCCAGCGTGACCTCAGGCTGGCCGAAGCGCGTCCCCTCCGAGGCGATCCGGAGATCACAACAGAGGACAATTTCCAAGCCACCCCCCAGGGCGAGCCCGTTGATGGCGGCGATGACCGGTTTCTCAATGGCCGCCACCCGTGACGACGCATCCCGCGAACAGGCCCAGAAGTCTTTCATCTCGGTCACGGATTTCCCCTCCACTTCCTTGACGTCGAGTCCGGCGGCAAAGGCCTTTTCCCCGGCTCCGGTGATGATCACCACCTTCACCTCGGGATCGGCATTGAGTGCTTCCGCGACCTGGCCGAGCTCCTCATACATCCGGCGGTTGAGGGGGTTCATGGGCGGGCGGTTGAGCGTAATGGTAGCAACCCGCTCTTTTTTCTCAAGGATGATGGTTTCGTACGCCATGGATCGCTCCTTTACTTTTTGTCGTACTTGTACCAGCCCTCTTTCGTTTTCCTCCCCAGCTTGCCGGCACGGATCATGTTCTTCAGGGTTATCGGGGTCACATGCTTCAGCTCCTGATTGAGTTCCCGGTGAAAGTACTCATTGACGTGATAGTTGATGTCAAGACCAGTCAGGTCCATCAGCTCAAAGGGCCCCATGGGGTGGTTTAGCCCACCCTTGACCGACGTGTCGATATCCTCAATCGATGCGATCCCTTCTTCGTACAGTCGAATGGCCTCCATCACCTGGACGATCATGAGCCGGTTGACGATAAAACCCGGCACGTCCTTCTTGACGATGACCGGCATTTTGCCTAATTTTTCGGACAGCTCCTTCGTTACGGCAACCGTCTCATCGCTGGTGTCCATACCCTTGATGACCTCTACGAGCTTCATCATCGGGACCGGGTTGAAAAAGTGCATTCCCACGACCTTGTCAGGGCGCTTCGTGGCGGCCCCGATCTCGGTAATGGACATGGATGAGGTGTTGGTGGCCAGGATGACCTCCGGGCGGGTGAGTTCGTCCATCTCCTGGAAGACCTGCTTCTTCAATTCGAGGTCTTCGAGCACTGCCTCGATGGCGAAATCCACATCCTTCAGGTCGGCGACCTTTGTGGTACCAGTGATTCTGCCCAGGATCTTCTTCTTGTCGTCCTCAGAGATCTTCCCCTTCTCCACGCTCTTGGAGAGGAAGCCCTCGATGGTCTTGAGTCCCCGCTCGACGAATTCATCGGCGATATCCCGCATGATCACCGTATACCCCGCCTGGGCACAGACCTGGGCGATGCCGTTCCCCATGGCACCGGCCCCTAATACCCCTATCTTTTTGATCTCCATCCTCTGTTACCCTCCTTTATCTTTTAAAAAATGACTAAAAAAGAGTGACTATAAGGAGAACAATCCTCTTCATTGCTCTCGATCCCCATTCCATCACTCATGTGCTTGCAGGTTTCTATAATTGCCTCTGGTTGCCAAAATGTCAAGCTCTTTTGCGAAATTTTTCTTAAAATCTCCCTCTGGTCCTTGATTTCCTTGAAACGAGCGTTCTAAAGAAAGCATGAAGCAGGTCCTTTCTCCTTGACAGGGAGGGGGGGGTATGCTATGGGAATCCTTGATAAATTTCTTCGTGAGGGTGCCTCAGGGGGTTATGTGTAGGATTTATGTATCGCAGAGACCCCGGTGGCCTTTAATGCATTCATCCTTATATTCACAGTATTTGCTCCTCAACCCCAAACAGGGGATCCCTTTTGGGAGGATGCGCGGGAGGGATTGTATCCCTCTGCGAGAGATGATATCTGCGGGCACATTCCAAGTATCGTAAGAGGGATTAATTGGTGAACAAGAAGAAAACGGAGCAAAGGGCTTTTTTCTCCTCCCTCAAATTGACTATTCCCCTGCTGATCGTGCTGGCGGCGTTGTCCGTCATCGGGACCCTCATCACGCAAAATGCCTCCGAGCAAGAATACATCCACCGATACGGCGAAACAACCTATAAAATTTTGAAAGGACTCGGCCTCTTCAATATGTACCACTCATGGTGGTTCATCGGGGTGCTGGTACTGTTGGCGATCAACCTCATCGCCTGTTCCTGGAAACGCCTCCCCGGTGTCTGGCAACAGGTGTGCAAGGCCAAGAGTGGCTACGCCCGCTTGGGGACCTATCTCACCCACCTGAGCGTGCTCCTCATCTTGGTGGGTGGCCTCATTGGAGCCCTCTGGGGATTCAAGGGATATGTGCAGATCGTAGAGGGTGAGGTCGTGGAAGGTATCTTCCTCAACAACCCCCAGCAGGCGATGAAGCCGTTGGGATTTCAGGTGCGCTGCGATGCCTTTCACGTGGATTTTTACCCCGACGGTTCCCCCAAAGAATACGTCAGCACCCTCACCTTTGTTGAAGGGGAGAGGGTGGTGCTCGATCATGTACCCCTGCGGGTAAACCATCCCATATCCTATAAAGGACTTACCTTTTATCAGGCTTCGTATGGGATAAGCCCTCTTCCCATCGTGGAGGTGAGGGGGAAAGGGGCTCCTCACACCATACAGCTCAAACAAGGGGAGGCACAGCCCATTCCCGGGACCGAGGTCCAGATAGGCTTTATGCGATATCGGGAGCAGGTCCACAACATGGGGGAGGCAATCCTGCTGGTCCTCTTTCTCCCCGATTCAGAGCCGGAAGGGTTCTGGCTCTTCAAGCACGATTCCGGGATGGGAGACTTGCAGGTGGGGGATATTACCTTTATTCTTAAAGACATAGAGAAAAAGAATTACACAGGGATACAGGTCTCCCATGATCCGGGTGTGCCCGTCGTCTGGGTGGGGTGTTCCCTGTTGGTGATCGGGATGGTGGTGACCTTTACCCTGCGCAGACCGCCGAAGCGCATGCCCTCTCGGGAGCAGTAGGTGGCCGGGAAGGTCACGGTTATGGTGCTGGCGGGGAATGGGATCAACTGCGAATATGAGACCGCCCATGCCTGTAAACTGGGGGGGGCGGACCAGATTGACACGGTCCACATCAATGAGCTCCTCGGCGGGGAACGTACCTTGGATGCGTATCACCTCCTGTGCCTCCCCGGGGGATTTCTGGATGGGGATGATCTGGGGGCAGCCAAGGCCTGCGCCAACCGTTTCCGGCACGCCACCATTTCCTCTACGGGGGAGCGGTTCTGGGATCAGTTGCTGCGCTTCATCGAGCGCGGGAGATTGATCTTGGGGATCTGCAACGGCTTCCAGCTGATGGCCAAGCTGGGGCTCGTCCCCGCCTTAGAGGGAAGGTACGGCGGTCAGGAGGTGACCTTGACCTTTAACGACTCAGGCCGTTTTGAGGATCGATGGGTCCACCTTAAGGTGAACACCCGGTCACCCTGTGTCTTTACGCACGGATTGGAAGAGGTCTATCTGCCGGTGAGACACGGCGAGGGGAAATTCCTCGCTGCCAGCCCCTCGATAACTCAGAAGCTCACGCGGATGGGATTGATCTGCCTCCAATATAGCGATGCAGCATATCGCGCGGCGACCATGGAGTACCCCTTCAACCCCAATGGTTCTGTGGAGGGGGTGGCGGGGATATGCGATGCAACGGGAAGGCTCTTTGGCCTCATGCCCCATCCCGAGGCCTACCTCCACCGGACCCATCATCCCCGATGGACCAGGGAGGTCCTTCCCGAGGAGGGGGGAGGGGTTGCCTTTTTTAAAAATGCCGTAGAATATATCAGAGGCAATCTACTCTGAACACACGGAGGGACGTCGATTGGAAAGGAGGTGCAGCAGTGAACAAGGCTGAGCTTGCTACGGAAGTCTCCAAGAAGTCGAAGGTGAGCCACAAGGTAGCCAAGGTAGTGGTTGATGCCGTCTTTGAGGAGATGGTGAAGGCCCTGCGCAGAGGAGATCGGGTCGAGATCAGGGGATTGGGGAGCTTCGTGATCAGAAATTATGGCAGTTATCAGGGGAGGAACCCCAAGACCGGTGAGACGGTCAACGTTTCTCCCAAAAAGCTTCCTTACTTCAAGGTGGGCAAGGAACTCAAAGAGCGGGTGGACGAGAAGAAGTAACGAGGCTCACCAAAAGATGCCGATGGGTAGCGGTGGCTCAGGCCATCGCTACCCATCCCACTGCCAGAAATCGTGAAGGTTTTCTTTGAGTGCCGCAACAAGTTCTCGAATGTGAGGATATTCTTTATCCTCCTGTCCTTCCCACCTGCCCCTATCGGCCATACCATCCCCGGCCATCCTTTTGACCACCTCCACCACGGAGCGTGCCTGACCCTCGAGATGGTACCCCCCCTCTAAGGTAACGACAAGCCTACCCTCGCATACCGAATCGGCCATATCCATGATGATGTCGATGAGGCGGGCAAAGCCTTCTTCTGTAACTGCCATCCCACCCAGGGGGTCTTGACGATAGATGTCAAAACCGGCCGACACCAGGATCAATTGTGGTTGATATGCCAGGGCAATGGGTCGGAGGATATGCCGCAGGATATTGGCGTAATCGGCGTCCCCATAACCAGTGGAGAGCGGGCAATTTACCGTATACCCTTTGCCTGTGCCCTTCCCGATCTCGGTATAGTGACCGCTGCCGGGATAATAAGGGTACTGGTGGGTAGAAAAGTAGAGGACCTGGGGGTCCGTATAAAAGGTCTTTTGGGTGCCGTTGCCGTGGTGGAGGTCCCAGTCGACGATAAGGACCCGCTCTAACCCGTGTTGCGATCGGGCGTATTGGGCGCCGATGGCGACATTGTTGAAGATGCAAAACCCCATGGCCCGGTTTCGCTCTGCATGGTGTCCGGGTGGCCTCACCAGGGCGAAGGCATTTGCCAGGTCACCCATCACCGCATCGATGGCTGCCAACAGACCGCCCGCGGCGAGGAGGGCGACCTCATAGGTCTTGGGTGAGGTCACGGTATCGGCATCGAGATGATGCGCTTCCTTCCCGGCAGTAGCGGCGATTCGATCCACGTACTCCGGGTCGTGGACAGCAGTGATCTCCTCGCGGGTCGCAGCCCGGGGGGTGATTTCGACAAAGAGATCATTCACGTCATCCAGAGCTTGATAGATGTGGACCAATCGCTGCGGGTTCTCCACGTGGGAGAAACCGGTCTCATGTTCCAGGTACCGTTCATCACGTACAATGCCTGTTTTTG
>CAYWLI010000110.1:0-6768 GCA_964459135.1 uncultured Thermodesulfobacteriota bacterium
CATGACAAAGGAGAGATGGTATGGTTTCTGAGAAGGGTATGGTTTCCATGATGCATGAAGAGCGGGTTTTTGCGCCTTCCAAAGAGGTGCGTGATCGGGCGCATATTAAGAGCATGGAAGAATATCGTAAGCTTTATCAGGAGTCTCTTGAAGATCCCGAGGGGTTTTGGGGTCGGCTGGCCCAGGATATTGAATGGTTTAAAAAGTGGGACACCGTCATGGTGGATGATTTTGCCAATGCGCGGCATGAGTGGTTCGTGGGGGGAAAGCTCAATGTGGCGCATAATTGTCTGGACCGTCACCTGAACAATGGGCGCAAGGACAAACTGGCGATTCTATGGGAGGGGGAGCCTGAGGGGGAGGCCAAGGCCTATACGTATGAGCAGTTGTATGAGGAGGTCTGCCGGTTTGCGAATGTCTTGAAGAAGCATGGGGTCAAGCGGGGGGATCGGGTCTCGATCTACCTACCGATGATCCCCGAGTTACCCATTGCCCTGTTGGCGTGTGCGCGGATCGGGGCGATTCATTCGGTGGTATTCGGTGGTTTCAGTGCGGAGTCCTTGCGGGATCGGATTGTGGATGCGGGGGCGCGGGTATTGATCTGTTGTGACGGGTATTACCGCAGTGGTCGGGTGGTGGACAGCAAGGCCAATGCAGATGCAGCCATGGCGCAGTGCCCTGATGTGCGGCGGGCGATTGTGGTGCAACGTATCGGTGCAAAGGTCCCCATGCAGACGGGGCGCGATACGTGGTGGCATGAAGAGGTGGCGGCGCCGGATATCACCACAGCGTGTAAGCCTGAGCAGCTCGATGCTGAGGATCCGCTTTTTATCTTGTATACCAGTGGCAGTACGGGCAAGCCCAAGGGGGTGTTGCACACCCAGGCGGGGTACTTGCTCTATACACTTGAGACCTTTAAGTATGTCTTTGATTATCATGACGAGGATATCTTTTGGTGTACGGCTGATATTGGGTGGGTGACGGGGCATAGTTATCTTGTGTATGGTCCCCTTGCAGCGGGGGCGACCAGCGTGATGTTTGAAGGGGTTCCCACCTATCCTGATTCCGGACGGTTTTGGGCCATTGTCGAGAAGTATAAGGTGAACATCTTTTATACTGCCCCCACGGTCTTACGGGCCTTGATGCGAGATGGGGATGAGTGGCCCAATAAGTATAATCTTTCTTCCCTGCGGGTTTTGGGTTCGGTGGGTGAGCCGATTAATCCCGAGGCCTGGATGTGGTACTATCAGGTGATCGGCAAGGAGCGTTGTCCGATTGTGGACACTTGGTGGCAGACTGAAACCGGTGGCGTCTTGATTACGCCGTTGCCCGGTGCCACCCCGCTGAAGCCCGGTTCGGCCACCTTTCCCTTTTTTGGAATCGATCCTCAGATCTTGCGTGAGAATGGCAAGCCTGCGGAGATCAATGAAGGGGGTTATTTAGTGATCAAACGCCCCTGGCCTGGATTGATGCGCGGGGTGTACGGTGATCCCGATCGGTTTCAAGACACGTACTTTGCACAGTTTCCAGGGGTCTATTTTTCCGGTGACGGGGCTCGCAGGGATGAAGATGGTTATTTTTGGCTCATGGGGAGGGTGGATGATGTGCTCAATGTCTCGGGTCATCGTATCGGCACGGCTGAGGTGGAAAGTGCCCTCGTGTCGCATGAGTTGGTGACAGAGGCTGCGGTGGTGGGATATCCCCATGATCTCAAGGGGCAGGGTATTTATGCCTTTGTGACCTTGAAGGCGGGGGTGGCAAAGAGCGATGATCTCAAGAAGACCCTGGTGACCCATGTGAGAAAAGAGATCGGGCCCATTGCCAGTCCTGACAAGATCCACTTTGCCGATGCCCTGCCCAAGACGCGCAGTGGGAAGATCATGCGGCGTATCTTGCGCAAGATCGCCGAGGGGGATATCGAGAACCTCGGAGATGTCACCACCCTGGCCGACCCCTCAGTGGTTGAAGATCTGGTTAAAGGAAAAGAGTAACAGACAGTACATGAGGAGGGGATTATTCCCCTCCTCTTTCTCTTGCATGCCGGGCATGCACATTTCCTTTTTCATCTCTTAAATCATCGAATTCTGCCGAACTGAGCGGAATCAGGGTAACTGAGCAATGTTTATATTTTGGTGTTAGGCGGATTTTCGTTCAATTGATTTGTTCGCGCCGGTGACGCGACACTCGGCATTCGCGCCGCTGTCGCCCTTTACTTATTTCATTATTCCTTTACGACTACGTACTGTGTCCGCGCCTGTTTGTAGTAATTAGGCGGCGCGAACTTACCACCCGATCCTTCATACGGTTGACAATGCATTGCTGAAGGATTAGGATACGAACAAGAAATGTCACATTTTTTGTGTTTCTTTTTCGTGTTATGGGAAAAACAGGGATTGTGAGGCATCAACTGTATCTGGAGCACAGGACGGGGATTATGCACCCGGAGAGTCCCCAACGGCTCCAGTCTATCTATACTATGTTGGATCACAAGGACTTCGGTCCTGACCTGGTGCATATTGAGCCGAGGTTCGCGACCCTGGATGAGATCCTCTGGGTCCATGATCCCCAGTACGTGGACCTGATATTGGACAGCGCGGACAGGGCGCAGGTCAGGTATGATCCCGACACGGTGGCCTCTCCCCAGACCTACAAGGCAGCCTGGCTGGCTGTGGGTGGGGTGATGGAGGCCGTCAAGGCTGTCTTAACGAAGCACGTCACAAACGCCTTTGCCCTTGTCAGGCCCCCAGGGCACCATGCCCACAAGGATCGGGCCATGGGATTCTGTATCTTTAACAATGAGGCCATTGGGGCACGGTATGCCATGAAGGTCCATGGCATCGAAAGGGTATTGATCGTCGATTGGGACGTGCATCACGGCAACGGTATCCAGAGTATCTTCTATGATGATCCCCAGGTCCTCTATTTTTCCGCTCACCGGATCGCCTTTTACCCCTGGACCGGAGAGGAACAGGAGGTGGGAACAGGGAGGGGGGAGGGCTTTGTCGTCAATGTTCCCCTGGAGGCCGGCTGCTCAAACGCGTGTTTTGCCAACGCCTTTCGTCACGTCCTGTGGCCCATTGCCCAGCAGTATCGACCGGAGTTAATAATGGTATCAGCTGGCTTCGATACCCACCACAGCGATCCTCTTGGATCGATGAACGTCACTCAGGAGGGTTTTGCCAGGATGACCGCCCTCTTGATGGAGTTGGCCGCCGAGCTCTGCGATGAGCGGCTGGTACTGGTCTTGGAGGGGGGATACAACCCCCAGGCCTTGCGGGACTCGGTGGAGATGGTCCTCTGGGAGCTACTGGGCGATTCGATGATCAATACGAAGGAGATGCAGCAGGTTGAAGATGCCCAATACGAAGAGATAGCCGGGACCATACGGCGGGTCAAGGAGGTTCACCGTCGTTATTGGAATTTTGAGGGTGAGGAGGGGAAACCATGCGTTTATTGATACTCGGAGAGCATGCAGTGGAGCATTGGAAGGAGATCAAAGAGAAGGCCGGGAGGGTATTCAGCCAGCTCCCCCTGGGGGTACGGATCCATCATCAGTATGCCACCCTCAGCGGCAACCTCACCTTTACCGTTATCGAGGCGGAGCAGGAAGAGGAGGTGGCGCAGCTGATGACGGAACTCTCCGGCGTGTCCCAGTACGAGGTGTATCCCATTTATGAGATCGGAGCGGGGGAGCATACGGAGGCACAAGCAGGACCCTTTGATTCCATGCACGGTCCGATTTAATTTCAAGGAGGCTGCTGATGGAAAACATCCTGCCACCGGCCAACCCTCAGGCAAACCTGCGGGATTACAATAAGGCGTGCCAGTCCTTTGACTGGAAGGAGGTAGAGCAGGAATTCAGCTGGCACCGTACCGGCAAGGTAAACATCGCCTATGAGGCCATCGACCGGCATGCGGAAGACCCTGCCCGCAGCAATCGGTTCTGCCTGATCTATGAGGATGAGAACCGGAGGGAACGGATTACCTACCGCCAGATGCGGGACCTCTCCAATAAGTTCGCCAACGTACTCAAGAAACTGGGGGTGGAGAAGGGGGATCGGGTCTTCATATTTCTGCCCCGGTGCCCGGAGTATTATATCGCCATGGCCGGTTGCGCCAAGATCGGGGCCATCTTCGGGCCCCTCTACGAGGCGCTCATGGAGATGGCGGTCAGGGAGCGGCTCAAGGACAGCGGGGCCAAGGTGCTGGTGACCACCCCCAGGATGGCGGCCCGCGTGCCGTTCACCGAACTCCCTGAGCTTCAGCATATCATCCTGGTAGGGGCGGGAGATATCGTCCTGAGGCCTGGTGAGGTGAGCTGGGAGGAGGAGATTTCCCGCGCCCCCTATGACTGTGATATTGCGTGGGTTGGTCTCGACGATCCCCTTTTTATCAGCTATACTTCCGGCTCCACCGGGAAGCCCAAGGGGGTCCTCCATGTGCATCGAGACATGGTCGGGTATCTGATCACGGCACGATGGGTCCTCGATCTCAGGGATGACGATTGCCTGTGGACCACGTCTGAACCAGGGTGGATTACGGGAACGGTCTATGGTGTATTCGCTCCCTGGCTTTGCGGAGTGAACAATTTTGTCCGGGGGGGGAGGTTTGATCTCGAAGGGTGGTATCGTTCCATCGAGCTGCACCGGATAACGGTCTGCTACACGGCCCCTACCGTCTTTGCACGGCTTATGGAGAAAGAGAAGGAGATAGCCAAGAAGTGTGATCTGAGCAGCCTACGCCATATCCTCAGTGTTGGGGAACCCTTGCCCTCGGAACTCGTGTTTTGGGCCAGGAGGTTTTTCGGCACCCCCATCCATGACACCTGGTGGATGACCGAGACGGGGATGATCATGATCGCCAATTACCCCAGTATGCCGATTAAACCGGGCTCGATCGGGAAACCTTTCCCCGGTATTGTGGCGGCCGTCGTTGATGACGAGGGGAATGAGCTGCCCCCCCTGACCTTGGGAGACCTGGCCATCAAGAAGGGCTGGCCTGCCATGATGCGGGGGCTCTGGCGTGATGAAAAGAGATATCAGGAGTATTTCACCCGTGAACCGTGGTATGTCTCAGGTGACCTTGCCTATAGGGATGACGAAGGCTATTTCTACTTTCAGGGGAGGGAGGACTACCAGATCAAGATAGATGGGGTCATGGTCAGCACCACCGAGGTGGAGGAGGCCCTGCGGGAGCACCCGGCGGTGGCCGATGCCGGGGTCGTCGGCAAAACGGACCTCTTACAGGGCAATGTGATTAAGGCCTTCATCGTCCTGAAGGAGGGGTTTTCCCCCTCAGACGAACTCCATGAAGAGATCCAAGAGTTTATGAGGAAGTATTTTTCCCCTCGCATAGTTCCCAAGGAGATAGAGTTTCGCCCTGCGATCCCGCGGGGGAAGGATGGTACGGTGATCAGGAGGGTGTTGAAGGCATGGGAGCTCGGACTCCCCGCCTAATAGGCTGTTGCAAAACGCCCATTGGTAGCTTTATAGAGATGCGGAATACATCTTGTATTCAACACTGTGGCTAAGCTGCGTTCTGTCAGCTTCAGCCACTTGCTAGGGGCAAGAGCAGAGGCCTATCCCTCAAGCCACATTATAGCGTTCTTATACTTTAGTGAAGTCTTGTTAGGTTTAAAACTCAATATTCTCTGTCCATATGCTGTTACCTCACAGAATGTAAGGTTGCTTTTCTTTTAAGATCATTCCCGAATTCGTTTATTTCTTCACTCGTTACCTCTTGTAGTTGCTTGTCAACAGTGTTATCCCAGACATCAGCCAGTAAATCTAAATCCTTTGGGGAAATATTTTTTGGTAGTCCAGTTTCTATTAAATTGCCTACAGGATTTTCATCATGAAGATCAGAATGCATTTTTAGTCTCGGCGAGCGTCTTACAAACAGATCACTGACAATCGCATCATGCAGTCTAACCGCCCGAAGAGAGTGGGTGATAGACAGCGGACGATTGCTCTCCCATAAATAAGGATAATGATTTGAAGAAGTAACATCAGCAATGTGGCCACCTCTCGTTTTTTGGCGAAAAAGACCCGATTTGATTAATATAGGATCAGAATGAAAACAATTGTTTCTAAAAGCCATTAATTCCTTGAAACTTACACTATACTCTGTAGGCACTTCTTTTTTAAGTAAAGTTTTATATGCATGATCTAGTTTTTTGAACGCTTCCTTTTTATCAAAATCAGCGAGCTTTATCAATAAATCATTAGAAGTACCTTTCCCACGCCTTTGTTGTGAGGTGTTTTGTTCCCAAAAGGCTCGCATACACATGCGTAAAAAAGCTTCCAGGGCAGCCCCAGTAAATAGAATTGTTCCCAATAATGGACCTGATAAAAATAATGAATAATCAAAGTTTATTATAAACCAAGTTTCCGCTTGTCTTTGATTGCGTGATTTTGCTCGTTCATACACATTAATCAATTTCTGCGTGTTTATTGCTGCATGGATTAGATTTGAACGTATAGCACAGACAAGAAAATACCAATTCGATTGGTACGTTCCCTCAAGGTATTGTCGTATGGCGTTTTCATAGTGGTGGTCATCAGGTGAAAGTCTTTCCAAATCATCTAAATCCATTGATTATCTCTCTTCCTGTATTAGTTGCATGTTGATGAAATTATCAGCATTATTTCTCCGTTCCTTTTTTTACTGGCCGAAATTGCCACCATCGTTTTTTGGGCTGTTTATCGTCTTCACGGCTTGCCCTGAGTTCGGATAACCCACGACCCTCATCAATGATTTCAATATTGG
>CAYWLI010000111.1:0-6733 GCA_964459135.1 uncultured Thermodesulfobacteriota bacterium
TATTGCTTCTCACTGGCATAATGCTTGCTTAGATATCTTCTTTCAAATAAGGGGGTGACTGATAAGTGCCCTATACCAATGGCAATCGGCAGGGGAATGAAGGAAGGGAAACAGAAATTTTCGGAGTTAGTCAAAGGAGCGGGGGAGGGGTGTGCCTGGGGTGTTCCCAGCGGGGATAATTTTTTTCAACAGGAAGACCCCTCAAAGATTTTGGAGGCCATCTGTTTCCTGGTCCACCAGGGAGCAAGGGTCTATGAGGCCTGGAACTCTTAAAAGCGAGTAAAACAGTTAATTAAAGAAAAGTGGGGTGGATTGTAGTCAGGGAAGGGTTTGAGGATGAGTTATAGGGGAACCCTCAAAGACCGGAGAAAAAGTATGGATGAAAAACGGCTTCATTGCATGCTCGTGCATGCCCCTAAATTAGATAATTGGTATAAACCACTCGGTGATTTTATATGGATTAATTACCTCCCCATAGGCATCTTCGCCTTGGCGGATAATCTTGTGGAACACGGTTACTCGTCACAAATTGTGCACCTGGGCATCGAGTGGATTGAAGACCACGCATTCGACCTTTCTGATTATGTAGGGAAGGTCCGTCCTAATGTCGTCGCCCTCTCCCTCCATTGGCACTATCAGGCCTACGACGTCATCAAGGTCGCCGAGGCGATCAAGGCCCGCTATCCGGATACCTTTATCTGCACCGGCGGTTTTACCGCCAGCTATTACCATCGGGAGATCCTGGAAGACTTTCCCTGCCTGGACGCCGTTATCCAGGGGGATGCGGAGGAGCCCCTCCTGAGATTGGTCAAACAGGTGACCAAGAACGACGCTGACTTACGGGATGTCCCCAACCTGACCTGGCGCTCCGACGGCAGGATTATAGAGAATGAAAGCTTCTATTGCGCCACGGAAGCGGATCTCAACGCCCTGCGCTTTACCAACCTCGCGCTCCTCAAAAACCACGAGACCTATGTCAATTACTTCGGGCACCCCTTTATGTGGAAAAAGAGCTTTTCCAAGGAAGCGAATTTCCACAAGCTCTCCATTGGTTCCAAGACCCTCCCCTTGTCGATCGGTCGGGGATGTCCCATGACGTGCACCTGGTGCGCCGGCAGCGCTCTCTCCCAGCGGTTCATCACCAGGCGCACCAAGCCCATCTATCGGTCGATCGATAATATATTGGAGTCCATCAAGGAGGCATTGGCATACGGCTATGAAACGATGTACGTGGTCTTCGATCCCTACCCTGACAGACAGGAATTCTTCATAGAACTCTTCGCCAAGATAAGAGAGAACAATATATCCTGCGAGATGGTCTTTGAGTGCCATGGCCTCCCCTCCAAGCCGTTCATGGATGCCTTCCATGCCACCTTTCCCCACAAGGAATCGTTTTTGTGCATCTCCCCGGAGACCGGATCCGAGCGGCTGAGAAAAATGCACAAACACACCTTTTATACCAACGAGGAGCTCTTGGAGTGCCTACACTATTTAAAGGACCTAGGGGTAAACGTCGAGGTCTTTTTTACCTACGGCATCCCCGGGGAAACCCCTGATGAGTTGTGGCAGACGATCAGACTCAAAAGATTTATTAAGAGGAAATTCAAGAATGTCCGCTGTATCAGGGTCCTCTCCATAGAAATGGAGCCGGGGTCCCCCTGGCACATGGATCCGCACAAGTACGGCATTGTTCATGATAGACCGCATTTCAGGGATTTTTACCGTGCGCATAGTTCAAAATATAATCAGACCTATTCGTCGCTGGGTTATTTCATCCCGAACTACTTCCCCCATACTAATGGGGTTACGAATATCGAAGCTTTTGAACAGGCCCTGCAACGGATAAAATGCAGGCATTTCTGCTTTCTCAGCCCCAATGCGAGAAAATCAGGCCCCGCATGGACTGGGCGTTTGTTCTGTAATGTTCTCGCCTTGATGGATAGGCTCAAACGAAAGGAAACGCCCAAAGATGAAACCGCATCGTTTTTGGGTGTATCTTGAAATAATAAAGTATAAAATAAATAACAGAAGGAGGTATCACTATGAAAAGAGGTAAGCAGTTTGTAACTTTGGCAGTTTGTTTGTCCCTTTGCTTGCTCCTTGCGTGGCCAATGCTTGCTCAGACGGCGGGAAAGGCCCCTTATAAGATCGGGGTCAACCTCGAGCTGACCGGTCCGTGGGCGGAGGTGACCAAGACCGTGAAGATGGCCATAGTCATGGAGGTGGAGCGGATCAATGCAATGGGTGGGGTTGACGGGCACCCCCTCGAGCTGATCATCGAGGACAACGGCTTCGATCTGGGCAGGGCCGCCGCCAACATGACCAAATTCTCCCGGGACAAGGAAATCCCGGTAGTGTTGGGCCCCTGGGAGGACCCCCTCCAGGCCACCACGAGGGCCATCGCCGAGCGGGAGGGGATCACCAATATCATCTTCTGTCCCTCCAACCCCATGGTTCGGGCCTTAAAGCAAAAATGGTCCTTCAACATCGCCCAGAGCGACATCATCGTCTCCCAAAACTTGGTGGACCTGTCTCTGGCCCGTGGGTATAAGACGATCCTGGTCTTTCCAGGCAATTGGCCCCTGGCCCTGAGCCTGGCCGACTATTTTAAACAATTCGGTGAGGCAAAAGGGCTCAAGGTCATCATTTCCCGGGAGACCCATGCGCCAAGCGACATCGATATGACCCCACAGCTCATCAAACTCAAGCCGATCATTGAGAAGGAAAAGGTGGATGCCTTCTATGCCTGTACAGGCGGCCCTCCAGGTCCCATCATCTGCAAAAACATGCGGACCCTTGGGATTAAGACCCCGATCATCGGGACGCACGCCTTTGGATTCGGTTTCATCATTGCCCTGGGGGGAGAGGCGATGGAGGGGGTGGAGTTCGGGGCCGGAAAGCCTGTGGTCCCTTACCAGCTCGATGAGGACGACCCGGTACGACCCGTCGTCATCGATTTCGACAAGCGTATGAAGGCGCGCTACGGGCAGGGACTTGATCCAATAGCAGGCCATGCCCACGATGCAATCTGGCTTGTCTATGATGCCCTGAAGAGATGTAACGGGGAGGTCACGAGGGCTGCATTCCGAGATGCCCTGGAAAATACCAAGGGGTTTACCGCGTGTCACGGTATTTATAACTACAGCCCTACGGATCACGATGGCCTGAGCAAAGAGGAAATGGTCTTTATCAGGATCGAAGGAGGCAAATTCAAGCGGATCACGTTCTGAGGGTTTGACTCAGAGTTGCACATAAGATATAACATGATCACGATTAAGGGGTGGGAGGATAGGAAGATCCGCTCACCCCTTTTGACCTTTTTATTCATTAAAGGGAGAGTGTCATGACCCCGTGGGTACATATCCCACAACTCCTTGCCGCCGGCATCACCATCGGAGCCATCTACGCCCTGGTTGCCCTGGGATTTGTCACCATTGTGCGGGCCTCCCAGATCATTAATTTTGCCCAGGGGGAGTTCGTCATGTTAGGGGGAGTCGTCACCTTCTTCTTTATCAAAGGGGCCGGGCTCCCCTTCCCCCTGGCAGCCCTGATGGCGGTGACGGCAGTCGTCATCATCGGTTTCCTCCTCCATCTGCTCGTGATCTATCCCCTGCGGAAGGCATCTGTCCTCATCCTCATCATGGCCACCGTGGGGGCATCCATGGTCCTCAGCAACACCAGTGCCCTCCTTTTCGGGACCTTACCCAAGGCCCTCCCCCCTTTCTCCGGCGAGCATCCCCTGGATATAGGGGGGATTCCCGTCGCCCCACAGAGCCTCTGGGTCATCGGCGCAACCTTTTTAGTGTTTCTCTTCCTCTATCTCCTCTCACACCGGACATTACTGGGAAAGGCCATGGAGGCCAGTTCAACTGATCCCTTGGGGGCTGATCTCGCGGGGATTGCTAGAAACCTCATGGTCTTCTTCGCCTTCGGTGTGAGCGCAGGGATGGGGGCCATTGCCGGGGTCCTTGTCACCCCTCTATTCTATACAAGCTATAACTCCGGGACATTACTGGGATTAAAGGGTTTTATCGCTGCGGTCTTGGGCGGCTGGGGAAAGAACAGCGGCGCAATCCTCGGCGGTTTTGTCTTGGGGGTTGTGGAATCCGTGAGTATCGCCTTCATCCCCTCGGGTTATAAGGATGGGGTGGCCTTTGTGGCCTTGCTGCTCATCCTCTATTTCAGGCCCAAAGGAATCTTGGGTTCACCCTATATCGATAGTCGCCGATGGTAACAGAGAACAAAAACGAATTTAAAAAGAGAGATCTCGTGTATACCGCGGGATTGTGGCTGATCTCCCTCATTTTGCCCGACCCCCACCTTCCCTATCGAAAGGAGTTTATCAAAAAAAGGGACTTCGTCTATCTGGGGGCCTTGCTGCTGCTCCCCCTGATCTTGTCTGATCCTCTCGTCTATCTCATGGTCTTGGCGGGGATCTACGCCATCTTGGCCCTGGGGTTGAGCCTTTTTTTAGGGTACGCTGGACAGATCTCGCTGGGACATGCCGCCTTTTTCGGAATCGGGACCTATACAACTGCCATCCTCACGACACGCTATGCCGTTCCCCCTGTCGGGGCCTTTTGGGCCTCAGCCCTGGCGGCTGCCGTCTTTGCCTACCTCATCGGCAAACCCATCCTCAAACTCAAGGGATACTTCTTGGCCCTCGCCACACTGGGATTCGGGGAGATCTTTTTGGTCATCGTCAAAGAAGCCCGTAACCTCACCGGCGGGGTAAGCGGGATTTTCAACATCCCGTGGTTCTCCGTTGCTGGATTTATCTTCAACACCTATCTCAAGCAATACTATCTGGTCTGGGGGGTGCTCATCGGGTTAGTCCTCTTTGCAAAAAACCTGGTGCGCTCCAAGATGGGCAGGTCCCTGTTGGCTGTTGCAGCGAGTGAAGATGCCGCCTCAAGCGTCGGTATCAATGTGGCTCAGGTGAAGGTAGGGGTCTTTGTGCTCAGCGCCGCCTTCGCCGGCCTTGCCGGCAGCCTCTTCGCCTGCATCATGTCCACAGCCAACCCCGAGGGCTTCAGCCTGGGATTGTCTGTTCTCATCGTCATGATGGTCATCATGGGGGGTATGGGCAACCTCTATGGCCCCATCTTCGCGGCCATCTTTCTCACCTGGCTGACGGACATGCTTGGGGGATATCAGGAATATAGTCTCCCCATCTTTGGGGTGATCCTGATCCTGCTGCTCATCTTTTTCCCCGATGGTGTCGGGACACGCCTGAATGCCCGATTGATATATCTCATTAGCTACTGGGGGAGAAAGAGGAGGAGAGAAAGGGTGGATATCTGATGGCACTGCTGTCCATCGATACGATAAGCAAGAGCTACGACGGCGTTCGTGCCCTGCATCGAATCTCTCTGAACGTTGACAAGGGGACCATTAAGGGGCTCATCGGTCCTAATGGGGCGGGCAAAACCACCCTCTTTCACCTGATCACCGGGGTTGAAAGACCCACAACGGGAACGATCTCCTTTCAGGGAATAGATATCACCTCCATGGAACCCCATGAGATCGCCCTCTTAGGGGTGGGAAGAACCTTTCAAACCCTCCAGGTCTTGGGAACAATGACCGTGGTGGAGAATATCTTGACCGGGATGCATACCCGGTTGAGGGGAGGTTTTCTCTCCTGTGGATTATGGCTCCCCTGGATACACAAAGGGGAAAAAGAGGCCTTGCAGAAGGCAAAGGAAATCTTAGAATTTCTCGGCCTGTTGGGGAGGTGGAAGTGGAACGCCGCCCAGCTCTCTTTCGGTCAACAGAAGATGCTTGAGTTCGGGAGGGCTTTGGCCATGCGGCCCAAGCTGCTACTGTTGGACGAGCCGGCTGCCGGGCTGACCCCTGCCGAGGTAAATAAACTCTCGGAAAAGATATGCCAGCTCAGGGAACAAGGGATCACTATCCTTGTCGTGGAACATCACATGGGGATGGTCATGGAGGTAGCGGATGAGGTCGCGGTGCTCCATAACGGTGAGATCATCGCCGAAGGAACGCCTGAGACGGTGAAAAATGATCCCCAGGTCATTGAGGCATACCTGCAAGGCAGAGGGATTAATGCTTAGGGTAAAAAAACTGATCGTCCATTACGGACCATTCATAGCACTCAACGAGATTTCATTGGAAGTGAAAGAAGGCGAGGTAGTTGCCCTCATCGGTCCCAACAAGGCGGGAAAGACCACCCTTCTGCTCACCCTCTCCGGCATCGTGGAGACGACCGAAGGGAGGGTCTTTTTCCAAGAAGAAGATGTCACCAACTTCGATCCCTATAAGATCGTATCCAGAGGGCTGGGGCATGTCCCCCAGGGACGCCATATCTTCCCCACCCTGTCCGTCTTCGATAACCTCATGATGGGGGCGTATATACGAAGGAAGGCCAGACAAGAGATACGGGAAGGCTTGGCGTGGACATATGAGCTCTTTCCTGTCCTCAAGGCACGGGGCAATCAGAGGGCGGGTACCCTGAGCGGGGGCGAACAGCAGATGTTGGCCATTGGCAGGGCCTTGATGGGGCGTCCCAAACTCCTGATGCTGGACGAACCATCATCAGGGCTTGCCCCTCGTTCTATCGATGAGATCTTTGCGGCATTTCAGGAGATCAACAGGCGGGGGCTGACCCTCTTCATTGTTGAACAGGAGATTCAACGGTCATTGGCCATCTCGCACCGTGGATATATCCTCCGCAATGGCCGTCTGACCAAAAAGGGGGCCTCATCGACACTCT
>CAYWLI010000112.1:0-6721 GCA_964459135.1 uncultured Thermodesulfobacteriota bacterium
CTCGCCAGAAGCCAACCTCCGATGGTCCCCAGGACAAGGGCAATGGGGATTGCCGTGATGATATTCTCGCTGAAATTACCCAAGGTATTTCTCATGGACTTCATCCTCGTCCCGATTTGGACCACGTAATCAAATTTTTCATTATCGGCAAGGCGAAAGCTGAGGACTCGGAACGGCGTCCTCCTTCCCGGCACCTTCACTGTCTCAACGTAACTACTGCCTACCCCCATACCCCTCAGTTTCTCTTGATTTATGGGATACACAATTGCGGCAAAATTCCCCGAGGTAGCGATAACCTCGCCATCTGCATGCAATACCCTAACATAAATAGGGTAATATTCCCTTGCAACAATATCTCCTTCATATTTCTTTATTACCCCCTTGAAGTCCACAGGAGTTGGAGTTTCCGAGACTTTAAGGGCAAATTCTCGCAACTCATCCTTTAAAAATCGGTCGATCTCTTTAATGAGGTGGTGCTTGACCCTCACATACATAAAAGAAAAAATGATGATGGTCGTCACCACAAAGGTAACGATATACCACAGGGTGATCTTGAAATCCGTTCGTTTATAAAATCTAGTCCCTTTGTTCGAGGACATAGCCTACCCCTTTTATGGTGTGCAGTAGTTTGGGTTTCAACCCTTTATCGATTTTATTGCGGAGATGATATACATGGACATCAATAACATTGGTCAGGGAATCAAAGTGATAATCCCATATGCTCTCAGAGATCATCGTTCGGGTCAATATTTGTCCCTCATTTCGCATCAAATATTCCAACAAGGCGTACTCCTTTGGCGTTAGATCAATACGCTTCCCTCCGCGAAGGACCTTATGTCTCTTGAGGTCCATAGTTAAATCCGCTACCTTAAGCTCTGAAACGCTTTCGGTCTTGCCCCGTCTGAGAATAGCCCTTACCCGCGCTAATAATTCATTGATGGAGAAAGGTTTAACCATATAGTCATCGGCACCCAAATTCAGTCCCTTCACAATATCCTTTTCCGCATCTTTCGCCGTCAGAAAAATCGCCGGTGTGTCGATACCCTTTTCCCGGATAGATTTCAGGATTTCGATACCATCTATCTTCGGGAGCATGATGTCCAGAATAAACAAATCATATCGTTCATGGAGGGCTAGATATAGGCCTTCCTCACCATCATATGCCATGTCCACGGCCAAGTAGTTTTCCTCCAACCCCTTTTTGACAAAATGGGCTATGCCTTTGTCATCTTCTACGAATAAAACCCTCATGGTATTATATGATTTAAGGTAAAGATTATAGTAATAGACTTGAGTGAATCATTATTTCTTAACCAAATCACTCATTTCGATAAATCACCAAGCATTCCAAAACATGAGTCTTAAAAATAAGTTCCAGTTAAACTCAGTATTAGTTAAACCAGGGTTTTTGTAAAGCAGAAACTTTCCTAAGAAACCCTTCATTAAAATTACATTATTGCTTCAAATTCCCAGTATGAAATGAGGATTATACTCTTACGAACAAGAGAGACGAAGGTGATCGTCAGCGCAATAAACACCCAGCCGAAATGCACATCGCGCCTTTGCCTTGACAGCCTTTTTCAAATGCGACAACCAGAAATCTACGTCTCCCCGCGTCTATACTAGATTAGGTATCAGGGCGTTGAAAGACCAAAAGCACTCTGTCTTCCTTCACAAAGGGCAGCGTTAGCTTCTTCACCTCGATCAATTGCAAACCCAAAGCATCCCAATCCACTCCACGTACTTCTTCCTCACCCTTCTTTCCCCGCATCCCCACGATACGTCCCCCCTTTTGGGTATAGGGTAGGGCAAGGTGCAGGGAGGTCGGCAGGTCTGCCAGGGCTCGCGAGAGGACGAGATCAAAACGCTCGGCGTATTGCTTTTTCATCTCGCGTGCCTCCGCCCGGCCATGAACGATTTCTACCCCTTCCAACTTCAGTACCCTGACTATAGTACGCAGAAAAAAGACCTTTTTTTGGGAGGCCTCCAACAGGAGCAGTTCGATGGCGGGGGATTGGATCTTCAGGGGCAGACCGGGAAATCCCGCTCCCGCACCGATATCTAAGACGCGCTTGGCCCCATGCAGGTACGGGGCCACAGTAAGTGAGTCCAGAAAGTGCTTCACTCCTATCTCCAGATCCTCGGTTAAGGCGGTGAGGTTGATTCTTACATTCCATTTCTTCAACTCCTCTATATATAAAAGGAAGCTTTCTATCACCTGGGCGCTCAGGACTACCCCGATCTCCCCGGCACCTCTCGCCAATATTTCTTTGAGTGATCGCATCCGTGATACAAATAAAAAGCCCACTTTTCAGTGGGGTTTTTTTAAGGTGAGATTTTTTTGTTTCTTTTTATTGAAGGGCTCCTATGCCGCAGTTGCTATCACAAAGTATAGCGTCGTCTCAGCTATTCTCCGCTTTGACTACGTCTTGAACGCTTCTTCCATACCGATGTATTGTTTTCTCAGCTTCGGTTTTTCTATCTTACCGGTCGGGTTGCGGGGGACCGCTCCAAAAAAGACCTTCCTCGGCCTCTTGTACCGGGGCAGCCCTTCACAAAACTGGAGGGCTTCTTCCTCTGTCATAGCCTGCCCGGGTACGCAATCGATGACGACCGTCACAAGCTCACCCAATCGTTCATCCGGGTATCCGATTGCCGCAACATCCTTGACCTTTGGGTTGTTGTGCAAAAAGTCCTCCACCTCCACAGGAAAGACATTCTCTCCGCCGGTGATAATGACGTCTTTGGCCCGGTCAACGAGATAGATAAAACCTTCGTCATCCATACGCGCGATATCGCCGGTATATAGCCAGCCGTTTTTGAGTGCGTTCGCTGTTGCCTCCGGGTTCTTATAATACTCCTTCATCACCCCGTCGCCCCTGACTGTCAACTCTCCGACTTCCCCCTTCGGTACCGGGGTGCCTTCGGGGTCTACGATTTGTGTCTCCCAGTTGAATCCAGGCCTGCCAATGGCCCCTACCTTGTGCTCATTCTCCATGCCGAGATGGACACAACCCGGCCCGGTGGCCTCGCTCAAACCGTACGTCGTGTCATAGGCCATCGTGGGAAAATATTCTTTCCAATGTCTGACAAGGGCGGGAGGAACAGGCTGGGCACCGATGTGCATGAGCCGCCACCGGCTCAGATCATAGTGATCTGGCTTCAACTCCCCGCTGTCAAACTTCACGAGTATATCCTGTGCCCAGGGGACAAGCAGCCATACAATGGTCGCCTTTTCTTCGCTCACGGCCTCGAGAACATGCTCCGGGGTTACACCTTTCAAAATTACTGCAGGACTCCCGACAATGAAACTCCCGAACCAGTGCATCTTGGCACCGGTATGGTAGAGGGGGGGGATGAGGATAAAGTTGTCTTCTTTTTTTTGATAGTGGGCGGCATTCTCCGTTATGCAGGCGCAGAACATGTTTTTATGGGTGAGGAGGATCGGTTTGGGCTTGCCGGTAGTGCCCGAGGTAAAGTACAGACCGCAGGGATCTGCATAGGTAAGTTCGACGTTCGATGGTGTCGGTTGTGATTTTTCAATGACCTTCCCAAAGGGTTCTGCATACGCGGGGAGATCCTTCCCCACAAAGATGAAATGTTCTATGGTAGGCATTTCATCCTTGATCGTATCGATGCGCTCGGTGAATTCTTCGCCGAAGATTATGGCCTTGGGTTCGGCCGTGTCAACGCAGTATTTGATGTCATCGCTCGTAAAACGAAAGTTCAAGGGCACGACCCATGCTCCGGTCCGCACAATTCCGAAGTAGGCTATCAACCAATCGATAGAATTCATCATGAGGTGGATGACTTTGTCGCCTTTCGTAATGCCCTTCTTTATGAGGGCGTTGGCACAGCGGTTTGCAGCCTCATCAAACTGCTTCCACGTGATCTCTCTGCGTTTGTTTTCCGCAGGGACCCGCTCAATGAGTGCGACATCAGTAGGATACCTGCGGGCATTCCTCGAAAGAATCTCCCCTATATGGATGTCAATTCCCATTGTTCGTCTCCCTTGTTGAAAGGTTAACGACCTTGCCACTTTCTCATGACTGGAATTATCGTTACTATAATATGTTTGATTGCGGGATACAACACCAAAAATCAGGGGCTTACCCAACAAACCCTTCCCCTTGACAATGGTGACGTATCAATACTATCTTGAAAAGGAAGCTCACACGTATGGCGCATGATTTAGAAGCAGGGGATGAAGCCAAAAGCCTTAACAACATTGATGGATAGTGCCAATGACCCCTATGGTCGCTTGGCAGATGTGCAAAAGACGAAGCGGATCATCGGGAGCACCTTGGCAGATGTCCCTGAAGAATTGATCCATGCAGCGGGGCTGCACCCCTTTTTGATCCTGGGTACGAACGAACCCATCCGCCACTCCGCCGCCCTCCTTCCTGATAATTCTTGTTCCCTGGCCAGGAGCAACCTCGAGTTGGTCGTCGGTTACCAGGGTGCCTTCTTCGATGGGTTTGTCCTTTCTCAGGTCTGTGATACTACCCAGCACCTCTGTGATATCTGGAAGAGGAAGTTTCCCGATCATTACTTTGAAAACTTTTTGGCCCCCCGACAGGTGGCCCGCCCCAGCGCCCGTGCTTGGTATGCGCAGGAGTGCCGAAGGTTGCGGTCAGAGCTGGGGAACTATACGGGCCATGAGATCACCGATGAGGACCTCTGGGCCAGCTTCCGTCTCTACAATGAAAACCGCTCCCTCCTGAGACAGCTCTATGATATCAAGCGGGAGGCCCCTGCCCTGATGACCAACAGGGAATTCTTCGACCTGGTCAAGGCGACCTTCTTCATGGACAAAGAGGAGCACAACCGCCTCCTCAAAGAAGTGGTGGATTGGGCTGATCAAGACAAGCATCGCTTCACAGGTCAGGACGGATTTTTCAAGGTGATCATGGCGGGGATCGTGGTGGAACCCCCCACTATCTATGATATGATCGATGAGGTAAAGGGGACCATCGTGGGGGACAACCTCTGTACTGCCTCGCGCTATATCTATCATGACGTCGAGGTAGGCTCCGATCCTGCCGAGGCCTTGGCTGATAGACACCTGCGCAAACCCAATTTTACGCCGATCAACTCCGACGTGGAGAGGGTCTATGCAGATCTGCTTGAACTCTACCGCGAAGGGGAAGCGGAGGCCATCTTTTACTGCCATATAAAATATTGCGAATCGCAGGACTATGATCTTCCCGATATCAAGGTCAAGATGAGGGAGGAAGGGATATCATTTTTAGAGCTGGAGACGGAATACCAGACCACCCACCTCTCCCAGATGAAGACCAGAATTCAGGCCTTTTGTGAATCTGTTATGGGAAAGGGAGCAGCATAAGATGAACAAGAAGGCAGGGGAAAAGAAAGCGAAGTCACCGGCAAAAGAACTCTCCAAAGAGTTGACCGCTGCATATCTGGAGGATGCCCGCACAGCCCACGAACACGGGAAGTATGTGGCCTATACCACGGCGGTATCGCCGGTGGAGCTCTTTGTGGCACACGACATCATCCCCATCTACCCGGAGAACCATGCTGTGGGCTGTCTCACCAAGCGGTTGGGAACACAACTTTCCATGGCCATGGAAAAAAAGGGGTATACGAGCCACCTCTGTGCCTATGCCAGGTGCGACCTCGGATACCGCATCACCGGAGAAAGCCCCACCGGGGGCATCCCTGATCCCGACTTCCTCCTGGCCTGCAACGCCCAGTGCTTCACCCTCACCAAGTGGTTTGAGGTGCTTTCGCGGAGTTATAAGGTCCCCCTTTTCGTCTTCGACACCCCTCAGTTTATCAGCGATCCTGGTGCGCGCAAGGAGATAATACAGTATTGTATCAACCAGCTCAAGGAGTTGGTCGCAGCCCTGGAGGACCTCACCGGTAAGAAGTACGATTATGACCGTTTGGCCGAGGTGATTGCCTATTCTCGCGATGCGTGCCTGCTGTATCGAAAGTTCCTGGACATGGCCGCCTATAAACCCTCCCCCATCAGCATCTTCGATGCCCTCATCCATATGGCCATTATAGTCTATCTCAGGGGCACTCCCCAGGCAGTGCACTACTATCAAACCCTGGTGGATGAAATACAGGAGAAGGCGGACAAGGGAATCGGCGTGGTGGAAGATGAGCGGTTTCGCCTCTACTGGGAAAACCTCCCCGTGTGGTTCAAGTTTAAAGACCACTTCAATCTGCTTAAGTCCTACGGCGCCAATATCCTCACCTCTCTCTATGTCCACGATTTTGCCCATGAATTTGATACGTCTAAAGACCCGTTGGAGACCTTGGCGGAGAACTACCTCTCAGCCTTCTCCAACGTCACCATGTTGGAGCGGGCTGATATGGCCCTGGACCTCTTTCAGCGCTACGACATGAATGGGAGCATCATGTTCGTCAATCGCAGCTGTAAGGCCGTCTCCTTTGCGGTCTATACCCTCAAGGACATCCTTACCGAAAAGACAGGGCATCCCGCCCTTATCTTTGAGTCGGACATGGGGGATCCGCGGTTTTACTCCGAGACCCAGATCAGGACCCGCATCGAGGCCTTCCTTGAGACCCTCCAGAGGAGAGAGGCTGAAGCTGCGTAAGGGGCCCATTCCTCTCTGACAGCACTGCTGGTTTGAAGACGACCTTTCTTGACTAAACCCCCCTTTTGTGTTTTTCTGTAAAGGATGCAGATTCTGCTGATCTCGGCCAACAGGGAGCGAATGCCCTATCC
>CAYWLI010000113.1:0-6643 GCA_964459135.1 uncultured Thermodesulfobacteriota bacterium
ATGGTGATAAATATGTAGGCGTACAGCGAGAAGAAGAGGACCTGAAAGATGGAGTTGAAGGCCACCAGTCCTGCGCAGTACTCCCTGTCTCCCGAGGCCAGATCATTCCACACGATGACCATGGCAATGCACCGGGCCAGGCCGATCAGGATCAGCCCCACCATGTACTCATGATGACCTGAGAGGAAGGCGATGGCCAGAAGAAACATAAGTATCGGGCCGATGACCCAGTTTTGAACCAGAGAGAGGGTGAGCACTTTCCAGTTTCGAAAGACGTGCCCGAGTTGTTCATATCTGACCTTGGCCAGGGGCGGGTACATCATGAGGATCAAGCCGATAGCAATGGGGATATTGGTGGTGTCAACCTGGAAGTAGTTGATGACTCCCCGAATACCGGGATAGAGATACCCCCCTCCCACCCCGACGAACATGGCGAGAAAGATCCAGAGTGTTAAAAAACGATCGAGTAACGAGAGCCGTTTAACAACTGACGTATCCATGATACTGTCTCGTGCCTCATATTGTGTTGGCATATCTTCTTGGACAAAAAACGTTCAATCAAGCTTGCTCAGTTGCGGTTCACTGAATCCATTTCCTGATCTCTTCCATATTTGGAACCTTCCCCGCGACCTTCACCACCCCATCGACCACCAGGGCTGGGGTTATCATCACGCCGTAATTGGTGATGGTCTTGATGTCCTTGATCTTGACCACCTCGGCCTCGATACCCAGTTCTCTGACCGCTTTTTTTGCCCGATCCTCGAGCTGATTGCACTTCGGTCAACCCATCCCCAGGACTTCAATCTTTTTCATCTGATTTCACCTCCATTTTATCCGGCAATATAACCATACGTCATTCCTGCAATGGTGGAAAGAATGACGACAATGCTGCAAAAGACCACGGTCTTTTTTGCACCCATGACCGACCCTATCACCACCATATTGGGGAGGGAGAGGGCCGGTCCGGCTAACAGCAATGAAAGCGCAGGACCCTTCCCCATACCGGCTCCGATTAACCCTTGGAGGATCGGCACCTCGGTCAGGGTGGCAAAGTACATGAAAGCCCCGGCAACAGAGGCAAAGAGGTTGGCCCCCAGAGAGTTGCCTCCGACCAGGGCGTGGATGTACTGCTCAGGGATGAGGGCGGCATGTCCGGGACGACCCAACATAAAGCCGGCCACCAACACACCGGCCCCCAACAATGGAAAGATCTGCTTCATGAACCCCCAGGTAGATTGCACCCAGTTGATGCGGTCTTCTTTGTTAAACCATTGTGCGAGCATCCACCCAAGCACTACCAGTAAACCGCCGGTGATGTACCACTTCGCTGCGAAAAGAGCGGGCCACAGGCCACTTGAGCCTGCCGACGGTCGAGCGAAGGCCGCAAATATAAGGATCAGAACCAGCGCGAGCATGAAGGTGGCCTCCTGAAAGAGGGTACGCTGCGTTCCTTCATCCTCCGGGAGGTACAGTGCACCGGTTGTACGGGCGGCGTCTTCCTTACGAAATATGAAGGCCATCAACAGGCCGGTGATTACGGCAAAGAGCACCGCGCCGATAGCCCGAGCAAGGCCGAGCTGCCAGCCGAGGATTCGCGCAGTCAGGACAATCGCCAGCACATTAATGGCAGGTCCGGAGTAGAGGAATGCCGTTGCCGGGCCAAGGCCGGCGCCACGGGTGTAGATCCCTGCAAAGAGGGGGAGCACCGTGCACGAGCAGACGGCAAGCACAGTACCCGATATTGAGGCGACGGAGTAGGAGAGTATCTTTTTGGCCGTGGCCCCGAAGTATTTGAGGACGGCGGCCTGGGAAACAAACACCGCAATGGCACCGGCGATAAAGAAGGCGGGGACAAGACATGTCAGCACATGCTCACGGGCATATTCCTGAAGCATGAGAAAGGCTTCGAGCCCCGACTGCCGAATCGTTGAATTATCCCACGGAATGATAGAAGCGATGCCGAACGCAATGAGAAAAATTGCCAGTTTTGTCCATTCTTTCATTCGAGTAAACCTGTTTGTAACTAAATAGTCAGAGAGAACGAAAATTTTTTCATGCAGCCTTGAAGGCTCTACGGTCTTCCTCAATCCCGTGCTGTATTATATTCCCCGTTTGGCGAAGAATATCCAATACCTCCGGAGCCTTGATCCAGTAGATGATCCGAAGGCCGTCCTTGCGAGAGTCCAAAATCCCGGCCCGCTTCATGAAATTGAGATGTTTGGAGATATTTGGTTGTTCCTGTTCAAGGGCAGGATATATCTCGCACACACAACGCTCCCCGTCCTTGAGGAGCTCCAAGATTTTGAGCCGTGTCGGTTGTGCAATTGCCTTAAGGATCTCGGCCGTTTTTTCAAAATATCGCTGATTCATTGAACCCTCCCTATATTCCTGTATAAGAATATAGGAATTTTTAAAACAGCTGTCAAGCATTTTTCGCCTCATCGACTTTATGCCGCAAAGGATCAACATCACTCTTTTTCCGAAACGAACTTTGAAAGACAAAGAGCATCCCCCTTTACTTTAAACCTGAGGAGTCCTACCTTAAGTAATCCTTGCATACCTTTCCGGGTAGTACCGAGGCGACACGGGCTATGCTTGACAAAGAAGTATGTGCTATGATTTAATGAATCTTTTGAAAATCCCTGTGGAGGAAGAAGAGCGTTTAAATGAAAAGGACTTATCAACCCAGTACGATCAGCAGAAAGAGGACCCATGGTTTTTTGCAGCGGATGAGTACCAAGGGGGGACGGAGGATATTGAAACGCAGAAGGGCTAAAGGGCGAAAGCGACTGACGGTATGATCCAAGCCTCGACCAAAAAAGACGAGAGGCTGCAAAAAGAAGAACGACTGAGAAGAAAGGGAGACTTTGAAACGATTGCCAAAGAAGGCGTCAGGAGACACACGAAAAACTTTCTAATCATCGCGAGAAAGAATGATCGGGGATTTTCCCGACTAGGAGCGGTTGCAAGCAAACGGTTGGGAAAGGCCGTAGAGAGAAATCGGGTAAAAAGATTGATGAGGGAATTCTTTCGGAGGAACAAAGATCGGCTTCCCCCCTCTACTGATTACGTGATAGTAGGAAAGAAGGGGGCCCAAGACTTACAGTATGCCCAGGTGGCGGATGAACTGAGCGCCCCTTTGAAACTCCGCAAGGAAGATGGGCAGAGGAGCGGTAGTGCTTCCCATTAAAAGGCCTAGCCGGAAGGATGTGGCCGCAGGGATAATCAAGGCGTATCAAATCTTTGTATCCCCCCTTTTCGGTCCCACGTGTCGGTTCTACCCATCGTGTTCCAGTTACGCCATTGAGTCCATCAGGGTGTATGGATTGCTGCGTGGGATCCTTCGTGCAGTTAAAAGAATTCTCAAATGTCACCCCCTACACCCTGGCGGGTACGATCCCGTACAATAGCCCTTTGGCACACCAGACATACTAGGAGGTCAGCATAATGAATGCGCGATTGATCATCGCCTTATTAATCACTGTAATCATGATTTTTGTCTATCAGCTCTTGTTTGTCAAGAAGCCTCAGCAGGAGGCCCCCTCGACTAAAGAAGCAGTGGTAGCGGAGCAGAAGGAGCAGGTTGAGCCCGAGGAACCATCACCTCGGGTCGCTACAGAGCAACAGCAACCGAAAGAAGGGGTAATGTACCAGGATATCGTCGTCGATACCCCCTTGTACACGGCTACCTTCAGCACCTACGGGGGCAGACTTACAAGCTGGAAGTTAAAGCACTATATGGATAAAGTTCCGATGCACCCCCTGGGCACGTTTGTGCAGAACACAATAGGGACGATTTTTGGACGAAAAAAGGTGGATGAGACTCCTCCTCAACCCATTGACCTCGTGAATACAGCGAATCTGCAAGATGCTCCTCTGGGGATTATGTTCAGAAAGGGGGAGATGGGATATGACGAGAGGATACCCTTCGTTCCCTCCTCGAAGGCGGTTACGCTGAATCACGACGGGGAGGAAAAGATCCTCACCTTGCGTTGGACATCACCTGAGGGTGTGCAGATAGATAAGCAATTTACCTTTTACGCTGATAGCTATCAATTGGATATGGAGGTTATCGTCTCCAATCCCTCTAACCGAGGTTCGATCAAAGAGACACTGGAGTTGGAATGGACATCGGAGGTTTCAACAATAAAAACGCAATACAGGGGATTCTTTGGTCCTATCTATTATGCCGATGGCGACTACCACACGATCAAAAAACCGAAGAAGATAAAGGATGAGGGAGAGATTGTTAAAGCAATGGATTGGTTTGGCGTCAACCAAAATTATTTTGTTGCCCTGATCTACCCTTCTATACAGGGAACTAACCTGATGCTGAGTACTGACGCTCAAGATATCATCCACAGCACGCAACTTTCCCCTCTGGAGCTGAAATCAGGTGATAATGAGAAGATATCTTATACCCTCTTTTTGGGGCCGAAGATTGCTTCCCTCCTCTCGCAGATTACCCCGACTGCTAAACAGGCTGCGAAATACGGCTTCCTGCACATTCTCGCCGTTGCAATCGTGTGGTTCCTCAATTTCACCCATACCTATACGGGCAACTACGGTCTCGATATCATCATCCTGGCCATCGTACTCAAGATCCTCTTCACCCCGCTCACCCACAAGAGCCAGCAGTCGATGAAGGAGATGCAGAAGTTGCAGCCGGAGGTCAAGAAACTTCAGCAGAAATATAAGGAAGACAAACAGGCCCTCAACCGAGAGGTCATGGAGCTCTACAAGAGGCGTAAGGTGAACCCCTTCGGCGGCTGCCTCCCTATGCTCCTCCAGTTACCGGTCTTTTACGCCCTGTATGGGGCATTTCTGAATGCCATCGAACTCAGACACTCTCCCTTTATCTTGTGGATCAGGGACTTGGCAGACAAAGATCCCGCCTATATCACCCCTCTGCTCATGGGGGCCACCATGTACTTTCAGCAAAAGATGACCACGGTGTCAGCAGACCCCTCCCAGGCAAAGATGATGACCTTTATGCCCCTCATATTTATCTTTATATTTCTGAACTTCCCCTCCGGGCTGGTCCTCTACTGGCTGGTCACAAACGTCCTGACCATTGTGCACCAAATGTATATCAACAGGAAAACGTAAGGAGGCAGAAAGATGCCGATAGAGAAAGAGGCGAAGAGCGTCGAAGAAGCCATTGAACAGATATGCAAAGAACTCGGGAAGGAGAGAGACGAACTGGAGTTTGAGGTTATTGAAGAGAAATCTCGCGGGATCTTCGGATTGATGGGAAATAAGCGGGTAAAGGTGAGGGCACAAGTAAAAGGCGAACAGCACGATCAGGAAAGAGGTGAGGAGGCTCAGGAGGCTGGGGATGACGTCCTCACCTATGCAAAGACGGTCTTGGAACGGATTGTGGCAGGTATTAGTGTTTCCGCCACGATAGAGGGACGGGTGGAAGGTGGAACGATCTATCTCAACATCAAGGGCGACGGGAGTGGTTTGCTGATTGGCCGGCATGGTCAGACCCTAGACGCCATCCAATATATCGTGGGAAGGATTGTGGGAAAGCAGTTGGGCGAGAAACGTATGGTCGTGGTAGATACCGAGCGATATCGTGAGCGGAGGCAGGAAAACCTGGAACAAATGGCACAGCGCATGGGAGAGAAGGCCAAGAGCACGGGGAGGCCCGTCAGCCTTCAGCCTATGAGCGCAAGTGACAGGAGGATCGTACACCTCGCCTTGAAACATGACCGCGAGATAGAAACCAGGAGCGAGGGAGAGGGGGGGATGAAGAATATCAAGATAGTCCCCCGCAAAAGGGGATCTTAAGGGACTGTTCCACGTGAAACACTGAACCAGGAGCAGGTTTTATACGTGCCGTTCTGCCAGATAGCCATTTCAGATGGGCCTGTGCCCGTCCGCAGTGGATCGAAAGACCCTGTGAGCCTTCACATCAGCCATATCCCCTGAGAGAGTTTCTTTGAGCATGGTGTTTCAAGGAGATGAGCACGACACCATTGCCGCCATAGCCACACCCTATGGAGAAAGCGGCATCGGTATTGTGCGGATAAGCGGTCCGGAGGCCAAGCGGATCGCGGAGCGGATGTTCCGGCCAAGAAGGGGACCAAAAACCCTTACATCTCACCACATCCGCTATGGGGAGATCATCGATCCCTCAGCGGGGAGGGTCATCGACGAAGTCCTCCTCACCTTTATGGCCGCCCCCAAGACCTATACCAGGGAAGATGTGGTGGAGATCAGCTGCCATGGGGGATTTGGGGTCCTTCAACAGGTCCTGGAGGCGGTTTTAAGAGCCGGGGCCAGGGAGGCCTTGCCCGGTGAATTCACCAAACGGGCCTTTCTCGCGGGGAGGATAGACCTCGCCCAGGCCGAGGCTGTCTTGGATATCATTCAGGCCAAGACCGATGAGGGGCTGCGGCTGGCCGAGGAACAGCTCCGGGGGAGGCTCTCTCAGGAGATCGAGGGGCTGCGGGATGAGCTCGTGGGGCTCCTCGTCGCCATCGAGGCATATATCGACTTCCCTGAGGAGGATATTGACCCCCCTTCGACCACAGGGACTGTAGAAGTGCTTCGTCGCACCCTGGCCAGGGTAGAAGAATTGATCCGGGCCTCTGATGACGGCGAGATCTACCGAGAGGGGGTAAAGGTGGCCATA
>CAYWLI010000114.1:0-4295 GCA_964459135.1 uncultured Thermodesulfobacteriota bacterium
GAGGAGATCGATACCACTATCTGTATGCATTTCTATGTTCGGCACAAAGTGCAGGACTTGCCATCCGGCAGTCGATTGCCGCGTTTTGTCTACGCACGGACAGCGGAGGACACCGTTGACCGCACGTGGCGGATTCCCACGGATGTCGTGAACGTCGGCTCCCCACGATTTGCCCAAAAATCGGGGACAGCAATATTCCCTACGGGCAAATCCGGGGCGATTAACATAGTGTTTCAGAACCGAGCGGGATCCAGGCGTTCGTCCTACCTCGTCACCTGTGCTCATGTCGTGGGGGACCTCATGCAATCCCCGCCGGTTGATCCTCTTATTTGCGACCAGTCGGGAGCACATCTGGCCACGACCATTGCCAATACCACCACCGTGCAGGGCGCGGTGACCTACGACATTGCGTTGGCTCGCTTATTCATTAACTGCGCGCCGGGAGATGATCTGTGCATTGAAGGGACGGAAACCAAGATCAGTGGGTTTCTGTCACCTTCCCAGATTCGCCCTGGATTGCAGGTTGGCTGTGCTTTCCCAGTATCCAACGTGCTGACGGCAACGGTAGTGTCGGATCGCATCACGCTGCCGATCGTTTTAAACGGCCTTGAATGCCATGTCAGTAACCTCTTCCTGATCAACCATGCCGCACAGAAGGGGGATTCGGGCGGGTTGCTGTACAGCGAAGAACTGGCAGCAGGCATCCTTGTCGCCATGTCGGACGAAGGGTGGGGACTTTTCCATCCGCTGGAGGAAGCCTTCGAGCACCTCCAGCACATATCACCAATCCCCATACAATGTTTCTGACAGAAAGGGGGCTGTTATGAATACACTTTAAACCTATCGTTGGCCCACATCCGCAATTCGATGAATGCGTATGCTGTGAGAAACTATGAAAGGAGAAATGATATGAAAGTTCTAACCAGATTGCTCATCTGCGCAATGGTAGCTGCTGTTGCAACGGGTTGCGCTACTGTTGTTACCAAGAAGGCGAACCTTAACGAGGCGCCGAAGGGAGTCCGCATCTATCCTCCGAAGGTCTACCTCTTGGTGGACACCGCGGAGAAAAAAACTACCATAGCGTATCTCCCCGACTACAGTCGTGCGTACGACCTTAAGCCGCTGACGATTTTTGCAAAACAAGATTTCAAGATAGAAACGGACGAAGGCCAGCTTAAGGCGCTCACGACGAACCAGGACACGACGGCAATGCTCACATTTTTGAAGGAAGCTGCAGCACTGGCAGCTAAGTCGGCTGGGGTTGCGGTGTCGTCAACGGTAATCAACGGAACCTTTGGCTTGGAATCGGGAATCTACCAACTCGGTGACGATGGTGTCTTTCGCAAGATGACTGAGACAAAATAGGGAACCAGCAATCGCATCGAGAGTCGCCGTTATGTAAGGATTTATAGTGAAGCCGTGGATTTATCCCTTCTGAATGGAGTTTAATGCCTACAAAATTCTCAACGTGGGAGGATAAGGATTTTTACCCACGCTTTCACGCTGGCAAGAGGGGTTCACAATAACTTCAAGGAGTTGGCTTATGAGCCAGCTCCTTTTGCCGTAAGGGTTGCCTTTCTTGGTGCACCCTTCTTATCTCCAGACACTAGATATGATACGCTCCTTTAAAAAACCAATCCTTGACAATCTGATGTAAAAAATGCTTAATAAAGCATGTATATCACAATATGATACTTTGTCTCATAATGAGAGACAGGTCTAAGGGGGTGATAAAGGTCAGCTGACATGAATGAGTTCCGCAGGTTAACATGTAACGTAAAAGGTCATGTTAGGACAAAGAGATTAAACGGAATTGGTAACAAAGGAGGGATGATCACATGAAGAAAAAATGGATTATTGGTGGGTTGGCAATAATGCTAATAGTGAGCTTGGCAGGCTCGGGTTTTGCAGCTGCGGAAGGTGCTGGGTTACCCAAGGTGCTTACGTTAGCCACCATGCCTCCTGGGATGATCGTCAACGCCCAAGGCGTCGGGATCGCTGACATATGCACGAAATACACACCTATCACCATCAAGGTTTCAACAGCGACAAACGAGATGGCGTGGGTGCCTATGACAGCGACCAAGGAAATCGATCTCGGAGTGGCGAGCTCACTGCCGATACGCCAGGCATATCTCGGGACATTCGTATTCGAGGGTATCGCCGAAAAAGCAGGGGTGAAAAGCTTTCCTCTGCGTCTCATCGGCGGGGGGGCACCCCTGCTGGTGAACTTTATGGTTCGCGGCGATGATCCTGCACAGAAAATATCAGACCTCAAGGGGAGAAGAGTGGTGACGTTTCGTGAGGGAACTCACTTTGACCTGTATAATAAGGCTCGTTTGGCCAACGCTGGGTTAACCCTCGATGATGTAAAACAGGTCCCGGCTGCGAACCCTATAGAATCTGCCAGAGCGGTCATGGAGGGTCGCGCTGATGCAGGTGATGTTGCGCTGGGCGCGCCTATTGTTACTGAAGCGGCAGCCAAGGTTAATGCTCGCTTCCTTCCCTTGGACCCCTCGTCTAAGGCAGTGAAGAGAATGAAGGAGTTTGTTGAAGTAGCGTATGTAGCCGAGGTCCCCGGCGGCATATTCGCTGGGGTGCCGGAGCCACAGTATTTGATGCACATGGACACCGTCTTTGTAGCCCGTGAGGATATCAGCGAGGCCGCCGTCTATGAAATAACCAAGGCCATCTGGGAACACAACGCTGAATTATTGAAAAAACCGGGCCTCATGGCGTGGAAAACCGAAAAATATCTGACAACAGAGCCGGGGGTCCCCTATCATGAGGGCGCTATAAAATTCTACAAAGAGATAGGGGTCTGGGATAAAAAAATGGATAAATTCCAAAAAGCAGTCTTGGCCGAGAAACCGTAGCATACATCTTGGCCCAGTGTTATGGAAGGTTGGCCATAATCTTGTTTCCGGGTGAGGACACCAGGAAAGAAAGCTTATGGCCAACCTTTTGCGTATAGTGTGTATGGAATGCGCCTAGAGGCCATGTCACATGAGCGTAGAAGCTGAAGAGAGAGGGCTTGTCCGTTCGAGAAGGCATAGCGGTGCCCTCGGCGTTGTGGAAAGCATTTTACTGATAACCATCCCCATTCTGGGTAGTATCTTCATACTCTATATTCCCCAGCGTTTGGGAATACGTGTCTGGGTTGAACAGTACCTTGCTATATTCTTGGGATTAACGCTGGTAACCATCTTCCTCACTACTCCTGCGACTAAGAAAACGCCGTCGGTCACATTGCCGTGGTATGATGTGGTGCTGTGCGTTATCAGTCTTGCCGTAAGTGCCTATGCCGCAATTAATTGGCCCGACATAGTAGATACAGGGGGAATTATTACACCGGTCAGGGTGGCATTGGGTATTGCGTCGGTATCCCTGTTGCTGGAGGCCACCAGGAGATTTTTCGGCTGGACCCTGGTAGTATTGGTAGCCGTCTTTATCTTTTACGCCCTCTTTACGAATGTGTTCCCCGGCCCATTCTACGGCAATTCAATTCGATGGCAGCGGCTGGCAGTCTCGCTGTATCTGGATATGAACGCCTTATTCGGTATCACCCTGAAGGTTGCCGCCACTATTGTCCTTGCTTTTGTGGTGTTCGGCCAACTGCTTTTCGCCACCGGGGGAGGGAAATCTATCATTGACCTTGCACTGACGGTGTTTGGAAGGATGAAGGGAGGGGCAGCTAAGGTGCCTGTCGTGGCAAGCGGTGCCTTCGGCTCTCTCTCGGGTGTTGCCGTGGCCAACGTATATGCGACAGGACAGCTGACCATCCCCTTAATGAAAAGGCACAAAGTTCCCCCTCATGTTGCCGGAGCCATAGAGGCAGTAGCTTCTACAGGCGGACTCATATTGCCCCCGGTTATGGGCGTCGTGGCCTTCATCATGGCGACCTTTTTGAACACAACCTATGTGCGGGTCTGCATCGCAGCCGCCATACCGGCCATTCTGTACTACCTTGCGTTGTACATCCAGATAGACAGGTTTGCAGCGAGGCACGGTTATGAAAGGTTGCCGGCAAAAGAGACTCCTTCCATTACACAAGTTATGGGGGAAGGGTGGCCCTTCATCCTTCCCATTGCCGTACTCATCTATACCCTCTTTGTCATGGGGCTTGAGGCGGAGACCTGCGCCTTATATGCGACTGGAGCAATTGTCATCGTCAGTATGTTCAAAAAGGCACATCGACTTACCCTGCGGAGATTTTTGGGCGCGTTGGAATCCGCGGGACAGGGAATCTTGGAAATAAGCGTTGTGTGCGCTATCGCCGGTTTCATCATTGGCGT
>CAYWLI010000114.1:4395-6631 GCA_964459135.1 uncultured Thermodesulfobacteriota bacterium
CGCGCAGGCCATTACTCACTGATCCTGTTGTATGTCATAACAAAAGACAGAGACAAACAACAGTAGCACAATCGGTTTACTGTTTGATCACCGGGATCACGGTACCCCCTGACGGAAAAACCGCAACATCTGCCTCGGGAAATCGCTCAGACACCCGTTCAATGGCGTCTTCAATAGATGGGCAATAGGTGAAGTTCATCATCTTCACGTGATCCGCAGAAAGGCCTTCGGTTACGTGAAAGACAGAAAATTTTTCGGCCTTGTGCTTGTAGTAAACGACCTGCATAATGTAAGAAATCCCGAACTGCCTCAGATGATCGGGAATGTTCCCCTCATGCAACCGGCGGTGAAAATCACCGGCACTTTCTGAACTTCCCATCTCCTGTATCAACGGCATAATAGGGCCTGCCTCTTTCTGCGGGGCAATCCAGATAATTGCCCCACCCGAGCGTGTGCAGAAAGCCGCCATGTCCAATGCCTTGCTTGACTGGACCCCGATTTCCAATGGGAACGCTGCGGTAATGGTCACATCGGCGAGCTTCGGAAGGGGAGCTGCATAGAGGGATTGCGCATACTGGGAGCCTTCTTTATGTGCCGCAACAGGATCCCCTGCAAAGGCCCTGATTACTTCCTTTTGTGCGTTGATGACAAGATCCAGTTTAAATGCCAATCTGCCGAGGCGTCCGGCATCTACAATATCCTCATAGAAGGGGTTCCCCTCCAAAAGGTTTACGCGAGCGTTTCGATGGCGCATCCAGGCATAGTGATGTTCCGCTACGGAACGATAGGAACATACCCCGGGCATGAGGATCTTACACCCCCCCCCAAAACCAGCAACGGGATGAGGCATACACTCTCCGATGCCGATGACCACATCGGCAAAGGCAACGCGCTGGTTAACCTCCACCAGTGTCCCCCGATGGGTTCTGCCGATAATGACATTGTCTGAAGCATGGGGATCGTGAGGAGCAATGCGCCCTTGCAAGCGAGAAAAGGCCTCTTTCCCCACCTTATCTTTCAGTTGCTCAACACTGGGGATTGGATGTGTCCCTACGGCACAGATCGCATGAATCCGTTCGTCTGGGATGCCGGCTCGGTTGAGACGATCCATAACCTCGGGGAGGGCGAGATGGGCGGGTGTTGGGCGCTGGAGATCATCGAACAACACGACGACTTCCATGCCGGGACGTGCGAGCTCTTCTATTGGTGCTGTTTCAATGGGATTGTCTAATGCCCGCCTGATCTCTCCCAGGGGGTCGGCGACTCCGGCAACAGGGGGTTTATCCTCCCCCGAGATGACATGCCATCCAGTAGGGATTGAAAAGTTTATCCTTTCTCCTTCGTAATTGACATAAAGACTCATCTATAAGTTCCTCATCACACACATCATTAGTATGCTATGCTATAAAGAAGCATTTTTCAACCTTCGCTGGCGTCGTATCAGTATCTTAAGAAGCGGTATTCCTTAATCCCAGAAGAACCATTGGAGATAACAGAAGGAAAGATGCCCTTTCGCATCAGATATGCGGGGTAATCAGGGCCCTTGGACGATATCCCTCCTGCAGTGCGAGCATCAAAAATGATAATCATCGGTCCTCCTGGCAGCCTTCTCCTGGAGGTCGGCCCAGGCACGGTCCGTCTCGGCCTGAATGGCCTGGATCTCTTCCTCCCCCAAATGTTTGAAACGGCCCTGCATCTTGAGATACGTCTCTACGGGTAGATTCTGAGACCGATAATTGAGTGTATAGTGCAAGCCGTCCAAAATCTCATACAGAGGAAAGATATTGGTCTCCACGGCTGCAGCGGCCGCTATGGGGCTCATGTTTTCGGCCATTTTCCATCCTGTTGGGCATGGAGACAACAGATGAAGGAACCTGGTTCCCCTGATCCCTTTTGCCCGCTTGACCTTGTCCGTCAGATCTTCAGGGAATCCGATACTTGCGGTGGCCGCGTAGGGGATGCGGTGGGCAGCCATGATCTCCATGATCTGCTTCTTTCGCCGGGTGTTCCCTGCAGGCGAGGTTCCTGTCCAGGCAAATCGGGGCGTAGCCGAACTCACCTGGATTCCTGTATTCATGTAAGCCTCATTATCCATGCACACATAGATGAAATCTTCGTTTCTATCCGCAGCTCCGGACAAGGACTGCAGCCCGATATCAAAGGTCCCGCCATCACCCGCAAAGGCCACGACCGGGACATCCTCAATGCCCTGGATCTTCAACGCACTGGAGATGCC
>CAYWLI010000115.1:0-2933 GCA_964459135.1 uncultured Thermodesulfobacteriota bacterium
CTTACGTATTATGCTGGGATTTACCCCTTGACAAGTAATGATATATGTGAAATTATTTAAAAATATTACCGCAAAATTATATGTAACCTAAAAACATAACCTTGTACCCTTCTTCAGGGGGGGAAGTTATGAGGAGGGGGTTTCAGAAGGTGCCGTTAGCATAGCCTTCAAGGGGGAGTTTACCCTTTGGAGGCCTTTTTCATATCTGCTTCTCATAAACAAAAAAGGGGGGATACCATGAAAAAGATAGCTAGCATCCATAATCACGTTGTTTTTAGCCTTAACGTGTGCATTCGTTGCTGGGGTCGTCTCCACACAAAAAGGATGGGAAATGACCATAACGCTTCCGAGTGGTGAGCTAGTCTTGGACATGAGGGGAGAATGGGACGTTTACCATGAATTTTTAGAACGACTCAAATGGATGGGTAAACCTGCATCAGACATCCTCCTGATATCGCAAGAAGGTACTGCATTCTCCGCTGTCCAGCAGATCGGAACTGCAGGTACACCTAAGGGTACCGAAAAGTTTAAAGGCGTGCTGGATAAATATGGATTCAAAGAGGTTCAATATTATGGACTACGCACATGGGGTGCGGAACTGACATGGATCCCATGCACGCGTGAAAGCATCAGCGAGAACGGCAATAAGATAGTCTTGGTCGATGAGGACCGACATAGGTGGACGCTCACCAGGAGATGAGGGGTGATAATCAAACTTAAAAAGAAAGGGAGGAAAAACCATGTCAACAGAAGAAAACAAAGCGCTGAGCCGCCGCGTTATAGAAGAAATATGGAACAAAAAGAACCTGGCATTGGCGGACGAGTTTATAGACGCCAACTGGGTCATGCATGGGACTGGCGGAATGGAGTTCAAAGGCCGAGAGGGCTTCAAGCAATTTTTCACCACGTTTACCACTGCTTTCCCTGACTTTCATGTTGCGATTGATGATATGGTTGCCGAAGGGGATGAGGTGGCGTGCCGTTTAACAACGCGGGGTACACACAAGGGTGATCTTATGGGAATCGCTCCCACGGGAAAACAAATTACCGTGACCGGGATTCTCATCAGCCGCGCCGGCGGCGGCAAGGAAGTGGAAGGGTTTCTAGTCAATGACCAGCTCGGCATGATGCAGCAGCTGGGTGTTGTCCCTGCTATGGGTCAGTAATCCCTTGAGCCCAATCGTGCGACTGAGCAAAGAGCTAAACAGTACCATTGAGGCTGCATCTTATTCAGATGCAGCCTCATACTAATCATCCCTGTTTTATCGGCTAGAAAATCCCTATTTCCACCTAAAAAAGCCGAAATAGATCAAAAAATAGACGAGATAAGTCAAAAACTCTCAAGCAAAATATGATAAAAATGCTAAAACAGGCCCCTTACAAGCGGCGGCTGACATCATGCACCGCCGTAATACGACCGTATCAACACAACAGGAGGAACAACAATGACTGCGACGCGAAATTACGACGACCCTCAGGTGGTCAAAGCAGCATGTGAGGCGATCCAAAAGGTTATCAAGCCGGGGGATGTAATCAATCAGGTCGGAGAGCGTAAATGGTGGGAATTTTGGCTCGCAGTTACCTATGCAGCCATTCGGTCCCACCAAAAGAAATTGTTCGGGAAGGACTCCAACTGGAAGGATACCCACACGATGCTCTATTTTGACAAGGATAACACCTTTTCAGTGGAACTACCCAAGGCTATCTTGAAACCTTTGCACACGTACTGCCTCTCTCAGCTTTCTATCTACAGACTCCGCCTTACAGAACTAACCCCTGATTTTATCAAGACATTAAAGTTCGCAGCAAAGAAGATGGAGGGGGAAGATTATGACATCGGTCAACTCCTCGATATAGCCATCTATGGCCTACTTGGATATGACCACCAGCGGCCGTTACCAATCTTCGATAGTGGCAAAAAGAAGAAGGTGTGCAGCGTGGGCGTCAGGGCAGCATTTGAATATCTGTATAAAAAGCGGATTAAAACTCCAGATTCCCGTCCGGGAAAGTGGCTCTTTTACGAACTGAACCCGGATAAATGGCCCCCCGAGGCCATCCAGAAATATACGGGCACAGATGTGGAGGCCACCTCCCCGGCCCATTTTGCCAATTCAGATTATTTCTGCTTTGAATTTGACTTGATCGCCACCTTCGACAACGGAAAGCAGGTGTTCCCGAAGTGATCAAACGTATATGAGTGAAAAAGAATAAAGATTCGCCCCCAAAAGGTCTTACATAAAAAAGCCTTGCAATGCAATTGACAAGTATACTATCACTATCAATACACTACGTTGAAAAAAAAGGAGCATATACATGGAAGCACGGGTAACACAAGACGCAATGGGAACCCATCTTGACTGGGAACATGAGGGGATCACGCCAAGAATGATAGACTGGTTCTGGAGCAATATGGAGAAAGGCTTTATATTATGGCATCCCGACCAGCATGAGCCCCTGAGCTGGGCCGTGCCGCCGAAACACGGCAACCCCGTCGGTTCGATACATATAGCGCCGCAAACATGGAATGACGGGACCCGCCAGAATATCTATATCAGATTCGAAGCGTTCAAAGACGTGCCGGTTGCAGTGAAAGAGTATGTCATCTATGAACACTGCGTTATTGTGGCGGGCCTGGGGTTCGGGGAAGAAAGCATGCAAGATCCTGACCCGATGGGCTACCGGGTACATCAATGGCAGAAAACCGACTACGGTGTGGTGGGCAAATCATCAGCAATAGGCACAAGAAAAAAGGAAACGCCTGAAGCAGGGCTCATATGGGCCGAGCATTGTAAAGAAGAGATCGGAAATTGGGGTGTGTTCCTGGCGGATTTATATAACCTGTATCAGGTGGTAAAAAATACCGATTATAATCCCTATGCGGACCTTTCAGTTGAAGGGAGCGGGAAAGACCTGAAATACAAATATATAAAATA
>CAYWLI010000115.1:3033-6590 GCA_964459135.1 uncultured Thermodesulfobacteriota bacterium
GATGTGAAAAAGAGATACCGCCGAACCTCCTTCTTGGTACGAGGAGATTCGGCGGTATTGGTTTACAGTTTCACAACGTTGATGGCGCTGGGCCCTTTGGGACCTTGCTCGACATCAAAACTGACGTGCGCACCCTCGACAAGCGACCTAAAACCACCACCACTATCCTGTATAGCAGAATGGTGGACAAATAAATCGTTGCCGTCTTCGACTTCGATAAAACCGTAACCTTTGGCATCATTGAACCACTTTACAGTTCCTTCTGACATTGCCGGTACCTCCTTTCTCTCGATTAAAGTCTCAGAGTTACCGGGTTGCAAAAAGGACCACAAAGTTAAAAAAAGTCTTTGTGGCCCCTTTGTATTTCTTTGTAGTTACTCGGTTACAAAAACTCTATGACTTCAGAATATAAAATAACACCTCCCATCTCAGATGTCAAGGATTATTTTTGTAGAGGGATAATGAGGTGCTGCCCCTATTTTGTCCCGAAAAGGAGGGTCAGAAGGAGAACTGGATGCCAAGGTAAGGCAAAAAAAACAAGATCTCAACCCTTAAAACTTAACGAGGCCTCATTCAAAAACTCAAGAATAAAGATTCGACCCCAAAGTCTCAACTTCTATATCGCAGGGGATTTTCCCAAAAACCAGACCGCAGTCAGTTTCACATGGGTAAATTTCCAGCCGTCTTCGGTTCTCCGGTACTCACAGTCATACCAGCCTCCGGCATCCCAGTGATCAAAGGGCGTTTCCCGTACGTGAGCCGCCTGGAAGTATGACCGTGATACGGCCGTGTCCCCGTTGATGGTAATCTGATGATTTGCGCTGATGTGATGGGTTGCCCGGTACATCTCAAAGGTCCGCCCCAGCTGGGCCGGCATGTCAGATCTAGAAACGACAAGCATCTCACCCTTATCCGACGTGGGATCCTGTAGTTCCAGAACACCATCCTCAGTAAAATTATTGATGTATGTGTCCACATCCCTTGTATCCAGCGCTCTTGCAAAACTGAACAGGAGGTCGCTAATCAAAGCGCGGTCAACCAGCCACTGGATTTTATCGTCCATACTCTCGCTCATATGTATCTCCTTAAGTAAAATATAACGTCCTCATAGCACCCAACGATTCGCGCCTCAGCTGCTTGGCCGGCTGTGCAGGACTAGGTTCATTATACTCAACCCATCACCGAAGAGCATACCAACGAAAACCCTGACCCGAAGGACAAGTCAGCTGCAGGCGCGGCTTGGGCGGTTCTAACTATCTAACGAGTAATCTTAAGTTTTTAACTCAAATATGAAGTCACAATGATCCTTTCCATAGGCGATGGTATTTTCCCATGAGTCACCCCGATGGAATAATAATTCTTGAAATGCTTTCTCATAGAACACTCTATCCACTTCGCAAAAAAATTGTGTCAATTCCGGTGTACCCACCTCACTAAAGAAACCGTGAAATGGGCATTTTGTAACAACACGATGACAAACATGATGGTTTTTCTTCGGGTATTCCCTATTACAAAACCGCCCCGCTCCTTTCTCGTCTATATAATCAAAATAACTAATAAGATATTCTATTGGCGTTGTGCAAGGATTCTCCAATGTTCGAAATCCTGCCATAGATTCATTTAGGCCAATAGGAACGATAATACTTCTCATAATATTTATCGCTGTCTCTTTATCAGATCTTCTGATAAGTTCCAAATATGAAGCGGCAACAAAGGGCAGTCGTTTTACAAACTCTGCTTCTTCTCCTTTTGCTTTCGACCATTTAGTATTTCTGAGTAATTCATTTTTTCTTTTAAGGCTATTTATCAATACTATTGGCCATGCCCAACCAAATTCTCTTCTCAACACGCGATAGGCAATTATGCCCTCTTTAGTTTTCATAGTTCTCTTTTCCTGTGTGCTATTTTTTTACACATCCATTGCCATGCATGCTGTTCGCCTAACAGGGCTTATACTGATCCGTATAAAACCCCTTCCTGTTTATGCGACAATTTCACCTTTTTTCTTAGCAACCCCGACTACTACACTTACTACCCCCCATGATGGGTGTCAACCAAAAACTCATTCCAATGCCGCAACGGGTCCAGGATGAGGGATCAAGCCTCTGATTGATGATTAGGCAATGCCTGATTCAACTCTTTCCTGCTCGGAATTCGGGAAACAGCCGAGATCGATATGCCTTCCAGAGGTCTGATTCGAAAACTCAAGAATAAAGATCCGACTCCTCGTCTTCTCGTTAAAATAAATAACGAAATAACATTTCAGTTAATTCATTAATTATTCTTTCTCCCGAAACCTTGCATTTGGAAAACATGAGTGTATGCACCAGTTCTTCAGTTGATGTCTGAACAAGAATAGCTGCAGCGTCGATATCTTTAATGCGTAATGTATCCTTCCATGCAAACAGCATTGCTTTAGTAATCTCAATGGATTCACGCTTTGAATTTTCAATAATTTTTGAAATATTAGGATCGGACTGCGCCATTACACTTACTTCCTGATGGAATTGCGGGTAAATATTGTGAGCCTCAATCAACTTGTTAATAAGATAATGTAAAAAAGCCTTAACTTTCCCTGTCTGTGCAAACTTTTGTATTTCTATTGTTTCCACCACGTTTTTAATCTTTCTGTGATAATCAACAAGCACTTCTCTAAAAAGAGCTTTTTTATCGGTAAAATACATGTAAAAACTCCCTATTGAAACACCTGCTTCCCTGGCAATTTCTTTGGAGTTCGTTTTGTAGAAGCCCTTTTCGGAAAAAAGTTTAAGCCCTGCATTGATTATGCTAAGTTTTGTCTCCCTGCTTCTTTCCTGTTTTGGAATGCGTATAGTATTTTTGCCACTCATGCCATTTATTAAGAATAAAACGATAAATAAGTCAAGCAAAACGTGATTTTTTTACTTGACTTATTGAACTAAAGTTCATATTATTTCAATGGATATGAACTTGGGTTCATATTACACCCAATAATAACAGGAGAAGCCAAAATGTCAACTAGTAATAACGAAGCAGCAGAAAACGAGATGAGGCTTGGGAAAACGGAATTTTATGCAATGAATAACCCTGTGAGAAGATTTATTCAAAAATATGGGGAATTCAGAGTATTTAAACATTTTCTTAAAAAACAAAAAATCAATCTGTCCGGGAAAGTCATTATTGATGCGGGCTGCGGGTCCGGTTATAGTTCAAAGCTCTTAATGGATGAATTCAATCCTTCTGAATTAATCGCCTTTGATATTATGCCCGAACAGATCGCCATTGCGCAAAAACGATATACTAATATTAAATTCAAGATCGGAGATCTAACACAAATAAAACTTCCGGACAGCGCAGCTGACGCTGTATTCGTATTCGGAATACTGCATCATATCCCTGAGTGGCGAAAAGCGTTAAGGAATATATCAGGATTTTTAAAACAATCGGGTGTTTTCCTGGTAGATGAGCCCAAATACCGGTTTACCTGGAATGAATTTGAACAAGGGATACGCGATTCAGGATTATCAATATGCGAAAGGAAAAATTTTCTTGGCCCGCTTTTCAGAAGCTATCTGTGC
>CAYWLI010000116.1:0-6562 GCA_964459135.1 uncultured Thermodesulfobacteriota bacterium
CTTGCTAAAAGGATTGCCGTCATGGTCAGATCAATGCGAGATGCATCCCTCACGATCCAAGGTAGGTTCGTTGCGGGCCTCGTAAGCCTCTTATGTGTACTCATGCCATCTGCCGCTCTTGCCGGGGCGGTCCTTACCCTCAACCAGATCAACATCGAGCAATTCCCGGAAATCCGGATCTATATCACGGCCGCTGATGAGCGGGGCACCCCTCTCAAAGGGCTAACCGCCTCGAACTTCAGCGTTCAGGAGGACGGCGCGACCGCACAGGTGAAGCGTGTCTTGCCATTAGAGCAGGGAGAGGAACCCATCTCGGTGATCCTGGCCATCGACAGGAGCGGGAGCATGAAAGGCAAGCCCATACGGGATGCGCGGCAGGCGGCTGTTAATTTCGTCGGGGAGATGCGAGGGATTGACCGGGTGGGGGTTGTCAGCTTTGATGATCATGTGGCCGTCATTTCCCGCCTGAGCTCAGACAAGGGGGCTCTTGGGAAGGCCATTGAGCGGATCACCGTGGGGGGGGATACCGCCCTCAATGATGCCATCGTGAAAGCCCTCGGATTGCTTTCCCCGTTTACGGGGAGGAGGGCGGTGGTAGTCCTGACCGATGGGAAGGAGAACAGGAGCACGGCCACCAGAAAGGTGGCGATTGACAAGGCAATAGAGATCGGCGTTCCGGTGATAACCGTCGGCCTGGGGGAAGAGGTGGACGCAACTGCCCTTGAGGCCATAGCGGGGAGGACCGGAGGGAGCGCCTTTTTCGCTCAAGAGTCGGGGGAGCTGCCCAACCTGTACCGCGCCATTGCAAGGCAGTTGATCAATCAATACCGGGTTACCCTGCAGTCTGGAAAATCCCTGGACAGCGGCTGGCATCGACTCCGGGTTCAATTGAAGGCCTCAAAAGGAAAGGCTGAGGTGGAACGGCTCTATTTAGCGACCCTCAAGCCGAGCATGGGAACCGGCGCGCTGGAGGCCTACCGTAAGAAGAACGAGCGCTATTATGTTGCCGCGATCATCCTCATCTCTGTGGCGATGCTCCTTGTCGCGGCGATCATTGTCATTGCTGTTGTGCGCTCTCAAAAGACAACGGGTGGCAGGAGATCCTCTTAGCAGCCATCATTATTATCTTATCAATGCACGGCTACTTGTTCCAAGTAAGCACCAGTCTTTATCATTACTTTTTTATGCTTATGTGCAACAATGCTGTTTTCACCATATAAGAGGTGTTGAACATGGATATATCCATCGGTTCGAAGACAGATATCGGTTGTGTGCGGGAGGCGAACGAGGATAGCTTGTATATTGAGCTTCCCTCTGAGGCAGAGGCATCATCCGAGAGGTATACCCTGCTCCTCGTAGCCGATGGGATGGGCGGACAGGTAGCAGGCAAAGAGGCCAGCGAGACAGCGGTTGATATAATCAAAACTCGCTTTGCCGATACAGCGAAGGCCGAGATGTCCGTCGAAGCTATAAAGGAATTTATCCTTGCTTCTTTTCACGAGGCCAACCGGGCGGTTTTTGAGAGGGGAAAACAAAAAGCAGTAGAGATGGGGACGACGCTCACCGCGGCTTTTATCGATGGGAACAAGGCCTATCTCGGTCACGTGGGGGACAGCCGAGCCTACCACCTTCGGGGGAGGGAAATCAAGCAGGTGACCGAGGATCATACCCTTGCCGAAGACATGGTGAAGCAAGGCAAGGCCACCCGGGAAGAGGTGAGCACTTCTCCCATGCGTAGCATGCTCACCAGGTCCATCGGGACCAAGGAGGAGGTGGCAATTGATCCGCCCCTCGGAATAGAACTGGAGGAGGGGGATGTCCTCGTGTTGTGTACCGATGGCCTGACAAACCTGGTAAAGGAGCGTGAGATTCTCTCCACGGTACACAACACCCCAAATGTCCAGAAGGCGTGCGCAAAGCTGGTTGATATGGCTCGCAAACGGGGTGGGGACGACAACATCACGGTGCTGGCCGCTGAATTCGGCGCGCTACAGCGCATCACGGGGTTGGGGACCAGAGCAAAGACGGTATCAGTACAGTCAGCGCAGCCGGGGAAGGAGAAAAAGAAGAGGGGGGTGCTCATTGCTTCTATTGGTATTCTGGTAGCCATATTCATATTTTTGGCCTATCTTTTTGTTTCTTATTATAGAGAGCAAGAGGGGTTCTATAAGAGACCCACGATGGAGGAGAAAACCGACGTGGAGGATGCGTCATCACCGTGAATGGGGCATGGGAAAACAAGCCGATCTACGTCAGGGGCGTTCGTTTTAAAGAGACCGTTTTGTATTGCTTGGTAATAGGGTCCCTTGTCTTTTGCTGCGCCCTGCAGGCCCGTGCCGGTGCCAAGGGAGAAGTTACCTCCGTTGATAAGGGATATGTGCAGATGGATATCGGGTCTGAGCATGGGGTTAAGGTAGGTGATACCGGGAAGGTGTATTATACGGTCCTCATCGGCGAAGAGAGAGAATCCAGGTCCATATATGTAGCGAGCTTTACCATAACACGCACCTCTAAAGAATCCGCAGTAGCAAATATCCAAGAGGCACAGGGACAGGTAATGGTCGGATATCTGGTAGAGATAACCGGAGAAACAATACAAGCGCAGAAAAAAGAACCTCCAGCAAAGGTGGCCAAGAGTAAAAAGGTGGTACAGTCTTCGTTGAAGCCGGGGCAGATCTGGAGAGATCCTTTTCTCAGGATGAGTTTCGTCTGGGTGCCGGGGGGATGTTTTGAGATGGGGTGCGGGGATTGGTCCGAAGATTGCGATAATAGTGAGAAGCCCCTCCACAAGGTCTGCGTAAACGGCTTCTGGATGGCGAGACATGAGGTGACTCAGGGGCAGTGGGAGCGCATCATGGGGTACAACCCTTCTGGTTTTAAGGGGTGTGGATCGCTGTGCCCTGTTGAAAAGATCTCATGGCACGAGGCCCTGGAGTTTGCGAGTATGTTGACCCAGAAGACGGGATACACCTTTCGGCTCCCCACAGAGGCGGAGTGGGAGTACGCCTGTAGGAGCGGCGGGAAGAAACAAGAATACGCCGGGGGAGGAAGCCTGGAAGCAGCAGCGTGGTACAAAAGTAATGCAGGAGGAGGTCCCCATACCGTGGGGCGCAAGCAGCCCAATGGCCTCGGCATATACGACATGTCGGGGAATGTATGGGAGTGGTGTCTCGATATCTCCGACAAGAAGGCCTATTCAAAGGCCCAAGGTACGCTCGGCAATCCCGTTTTTGTCGGCGACCAATATGCGGATCTATATGGGGAGGACTACGATAAAATCCTGCGCGCCCTCAAAGACGCTTCAGGTTATAGGATCGTGCGGGGGGGGAGCTGGGGCAATGCGGCCTATCGCCTGCGCTGCTCCGCTCGCATCAAGGGCAGACCAGGCAGCCGCCGTGATTGGCTCGGTTTTAGGCTGGTGAGGGAGTTGAAGAGGAAGTGATGGACTGGCGGAGACATCTTTATAATGGTTTAAACGGGGCGTCAGTTTCACGTATCGCATATAAGCCGAGCAAACAAGAAAGATACAAGTGAAAGCGATAATTTTAAATGGGGCACGTAACAATGACAACGCATTGGACAGCATCCATGACATCATCGTTGATGAACTCACTGATATCGGATGGGAGGTCGCATCATATGCTCTTCGCGAGTACACGATTGGCCACTGTGTGGGCTGCTTTGGGTGTTGGATAAAAACTCCCGGTATCTGCAGGTTTAATGATGATGCACGTGAAATAGCGAGGCAGTTCATTCAAAGCGATTTGTCCGTTTTATATACACCAGTGACCTTTGGCGGTTACTCTGCGGAGCTTAAGAAGGCGTTAGATCGTGCCCTTCTGTGTCTGGTTTCTCCCTTCTTTATGAAAATCAATGGAGAGGTACATCATAAGCCACGATATGTGCGATACCCTCGTCTGATGGGCGTCGGCGTCCTGCCCCACGCAGACAAGGAGAGTGAGAAGATATTCAAGACAGTAGTTAAGCGCAATGCACTTAATTTGCACGTTCCCGCTCATATCGCTGGCGTGATCTTAAGCGACCAGGGGACGGGGAAAAGTCGAAAGCACATTAAATCACTGCTCACCGCGATAGGGGTAGGATAATGGTTTCAAAAAAACAAGTTCTCCTGCTCGTTGGAAGCGCCAAGGAAAATCCCAGCACGTCGGAATCACTTGGCACCTACCTCCTCGAACAGCTCCGCACGGAGGGTTTTTCAACAGAAACGCTTTTTATCCATAAGGTACTGCAATCGGACAAGGGCAGACGGAGACTATTGGAAGCCACCAGTCAGGCTGACATCATAGTCATAGCGTGCCCTCTTTACGTAGATAGCGTCCCCTATGTGGTCACCAGGGCCATGGAGCTTATCTCCAATGATCGTCAGAAAAGAAAAGATCTGCCGGGACAGAGGCTGCTGGGTATCGTGAATTGCGGCTTTCCTGAGGCGCATCAGAACGATACGGCGCTTGCCATGTTGCGTCAATTCGCGCGGGAGGCGGGTTTCCAATGGGCCGGAGGTCTTGCACTCGGTGCGGGAGAAGCCATAGGCGGCAGACCGTTGCTCAAGGTGAAAGGTATGGCGCGAACCGTGATCAAAGGACTTGATCTGCTTGCAGATGCCCTTGCTGCCGGCATCCCAGTGCCGCAAGAAGCGGCAACAAAGAGGGTAAAGCTTTTCATACCTAACTGGCTGTATATATGGTTTGGGAATATGAGTTGGAAAATACAAGCAAAGAAGCATGGGGTATATAGAAAACTTCGTGACCGTCCCTATGAGGCTGCATAAATCCGATGCTCACAACGAGGGGAGACGGAGGAGACATGGACTTTAAGAAAAAAATAACGCTTGGCAGGACAGGATTGAAGGTAGCCAGGCTGGGGATCTCCTCAAGTTTCGGGGCGCCTGCCGCGGCCTTTGAACAGGCCTTTGAGCGGGGCTGCAATTACTTCACCTGGGGGACATTCATCAAAGGCCGGTCCTCAACCATGAGAGAGGCGATCAGGAACATCGTCAAAAAAGGCCAAAGAGAGGACCTTGTTATCGCCATGTTGAGCTACGCGCACAATGCTTTTTTGACTGAGCGGTTCTTTCTGCGCGGGCTGCGGGATCTGGGCATCGAATACGCGGACGTGCTTATATTGGGTTACTTCCCCAGGCGGCCCAGCCAGCGGGTCATAGACGGCGTCCTGAGGTTGCAGGAACAGGGAATGACGCGTTTTGTCGGGCTCACCAGCCACAACAGAAAGGTCTTTCCCCAACTTCACAAAGAGGGGCTCTTTGACTGCTTTCACATCCGCTACAACGCGGCCCACCGGGGCGCGGAAGAGGAGACCTTTCCCTATCTTAAAGGCAAAGACCGGCCAGGGGTCGTCTCCTTCACTGCCACGGCGTGGAAGAGGCTCCTCAACCCCAAGAAGATGCCGCCTGGCGAGACACCCCCCACGGCTGTTGATTGCTACCGGTTCGTCCTGTCCAACCCTGCGGTGGATGTGTGCATGATGGGCGCGCGAAGCATCGAACAGATGAGAGAGAACCTGAAGACTCTTGATCAAAGCCCCATGACAAAAGCGGAATTGACCCACATGCGAAAGATTGGTGATTATATCCACCGGTAGGGAGGCCAGTATATGGCATACAATGAGGCGATTGGAGACCGTATTAAAAAGGTCGTATCCAATTGGGAACATACCGATGCGAAGAAGATGTTTGGCGGCATCTGCCACCTGTTACACGGCAACATGTTCTGCGGGGTGTACAAGGATTTCCTCATCCTCCGCCTGGGGGAAGAGAAGGCCCAAAAAGCCCTCGAATCACCCTTAGTGAAGCCCTTTGATATCACAGGGAGGGTGATGAAGGGATGGGTGATGGTGGAAGACAAGGGATTCAGCATTGATAAGGAATTAGAGGCCTGGCTGCACTAGGCAAGGGAGTTTGTAGAGACATTGCCAGCGAAGTGACGTAATCCGGTTTTCTTACTTCAGAGACAAAAAAGGGGGTAACCTACGTGGTTAACCTCTTGTCATTTCTGAAGGCTGTGACCTTCCCCGCCCCATCAGTCTGGGCGGGATGCTTTAGCCAGGGATTCAAGGAATTGTCTGGCACCGCGTTTCTTGATCGCGTATTCTCTCTTCATAGCACTGGATCTATCAGGGTGTTCCTCTTTATAGACTAATTCCCACGGTCTTTTTTGTTTTGTGTATTGGGTTCCTACCTGGTTGTGATGTTTTAGTCTGGCATCTACGTCTTGCGTGGACCCGATATAGTAGGTTCCGTCTTTGAGGCTCCTGAGGATATAAACAAAAACCGGCATACCCAAATATAAAGGGGGTTGACCAATTTGGTCAACCCCCTTATGTTTTCTGGCGGGAGCGACGAGACTTGCCCCGAGGTCCCGCATACATGCGGGGAACTGGCGATCTTCCCGTCATGATTGATGGGACGTTCTATGCAATTATCGTACATCGTAAAAGGGATACCCTTCTTAGGGTACCCCCTTTTTTTCTTGGCGGGAGCGATGGGATTCGAACCCACGACCTCCGGCGTGACAGGCCGGCGTTC
>CAYWLI010000117.1:0-6550 GCA_964459135.1 uncultured Thermodesulfobacteriota bacterium
TCCTTCAAGGCCTTTTCGACCCTGAGGGCGATTTCTTCTGTTTCGCACGGTTCGATAACAAAGTCTTGCACCATAAAAGGGATTTCCCTGGTTTTTTGCAGGGCATCCTTTGGCATGAGGGCCAGGATGGGGATAGGCCGTTCTCGGCCCAATGCTTTTATTGTATCGATTATGGATGAGGCGGAGGTGGGATTTTCGTGGGCGAGGATCACTAAATCAGGGGCCCTGTCGGCAATAGCTTCGTCCACGGTTTCATCGGGTGGTATGTGCTCACAGGCAAAGTTGTGCTCAGAGAGCTCTTCCGTTATCTTACGGCCCTTTTTATCATCTTTGCTAATGAGGAGGATCTTAAACATGATACCCCTGTATTATCTCTATCGAGGAATGGGGAAATTTTTATCTTTAAGAAAAGTCTTTGGCTCGTTAATAAGAGGGTTCAAGGGGTCCATCCCGCTCCTTAATTCAAATTTTATGGACTGCGGGATCCCGCAAAGCGGGAGGATACAAGGATTCGAGTAAAAGATTTATCCTCTGACTAAAGGGCCACCTCCGGTTTTCGCTAGAACCCTGCCGCTCTGCGGCATCCCGCTTCCGTAAATTTATATTAAGGGGCGGGATAAAACCCTTGAATCCTCGAATCCTATGTTATCATTACGATCCTATCTCGTGGGCGAGGATGATGGCCTCCGCTACCTCCCGCATTGAGCGGCGAGTATCCATGCTCTTTTTCCTCATGCGCCCGAAGGCCTCTGCCTCGTCGAGTGAGAGCTCCTTCATTAAGATGCCCTTGGCCCGCTCCACCAGTTTCCTGGTCTCCAGCTCCTCTTGGATCACCTTGGTCTTTACCATGAGCTCGGTGTTCACAATACAAATAGCCGCCTGATTGGCCACGGTGGTGAGGACGGCCTCCTCGGTATCGGTATAGTGGTGGGGGTAAGAGGTATAGCAATTTATCACCCCGATCACCTTGCCCCTTACCACCATAGGTACACTCAGCAGGGAGCAGAGGCCCTCCTTACGGGCCAATGTTTTTTCCTTGAAGCGCTGATCTTCAAGCACATTATCGACCCTCATAGGCTTCTTTTCCTGGGCAACCCATCCCACAACCCCTTCACCCAAGCGCAGGACCCGCTCTTTGAGGTATTCTTCGCTGATGCTCTGTGTGGCCTCTATGGAGAGGGTCTTGGTGTCCTCATCCAACAGCCAGAGTGAACAGATCTTGGAGTCCATCACATTGGCCGTAACCGTCACGATGAGCCCCAGGATGTCCTCCAAGTAGTGGTCGGAGGAGATGGCCTTGCTTATCTCTGAGAGGGCCTTGATCTGTTCGGCATAGGAAGGATCTTCCCTCTGCTCTTTTTTTCTGCTTCTGGTTGACACCATTGTGTTATAGCAGGCCTTTTTTGTACAGGTATTCGGCGTTCAGGATGGCAGCGCCGGACGCCCCCCGGATGGTGTTGTGGCTGAGGACAAAGAATTTATAATCGAGTATAGAGCACTTCCTCAACCTGCCCACCACACAAGCCATCCCATTTCCTTCTCCCCGATCGCGGCGTGGTTGTGGACGATCGTCTTCGGTCCTGTATATGATGGGAGGGGAGGGGGCCGACGGAAGCTCTTGACCGCCCAAAGGGTCGAACTCCGTCCAGGCAGCGATCAGATCGTCGGGTGATGCCTTTTGTTTCAGCCCCACACTCACACTCTCCAGGTGCCCGTCCTGCACATGCACTCTCGTGCACGATGCGCTGACCGTAAGGTCGGCGGAGACAAACTGCCCTCCATTGAGACTACCCAGGATCTTGAGGGGTTCGGACTCCACCTTGGGTTCCTCGCCGCCGATAAAGGGGACCACGTTGTCGATGATGTCCAAGGAGGGCACCCCTGGATAGCCTGCGCCGCTGAGCCCTTGCATCGTGGTGACGATGACTTTGTCCAACCCAAACCGCTTGTGCAGGGGGGCGAGAGGCATGACCAGGCCGATGGCAGCACAGTTGGGGTTGGTGATGATATAGCCGTCTGAACCCCATCGGTCCTTTTGGCTGGGGATGATAGCAAGATGATCGGCATTCACTTCGGGGATGAGCAGCGGGACATCGGGGTCCATCCGATGGTTGCGCGAGTTGCTGCTCACCACGTATCCTGCCTGGGCGAACTCCTCCTCCACCGGGCCGGCCACGCTGGAATCGAGGGCCGAGAAGCAGAGCCGGCAATCAAGATTCGGGACACACTCCTTCACCGTGAGCCGGGCCACGCGAGGGGGGATTGCGCCCTCTACCTTCCACCTCCCTTGCATCACCTCAGCGTAGGGACGACCGGCACTGCGCTCCGAGGCTGCGACTTCGGTAACTTCGAACCACGAATGCCCCTCCAAAAGTTGGATGAAACGCTGTCCCACCATCCCGGTGGCACCCAAGATTCCGACTTTGATTCTTGCCATAGTTATAGTATCCTCTCGATTAGTTCTTTAAGGAGTCGAGGACGATCGTTGAAAAATACACTACTTCCTTAGCGATTTCTTTGCCCTGAGCAGTAGAGCGTAATTGAAAGGTGCAAAATGGACAGGTGCTTACCACCATGTCCCTTGGTGCCATGTTCAGAAGTCTGGAGGCCATTTCGGTTGAGAGATCGCGATAGAGTGACCTAATGCCACCCCCTGAACCGCAGCACGGTGTCTGTTCCCTGTTCCGTTCCGTATCCTTCACCTCGGCTCCGCACCAGGAAAGAAGCTCCCGGGGCTCCTCAGTCATCCCCTCTCCTCTGGCAAGGCGACAGGCATCTTGGTAGACAAGGGACCTCTTCACCTTATCTAAGACCGATGGATCCTTCTTCACGGTATTATATATCACCTCCACCACGTGGGAGACCTGAAAGGGGAATTCCCCTAACACCTCTGGATAAAAATACTTAAAGCATTTCAGACAACCGTTGCAGGGGACGATCAGTTTCTTGATACCCAGGCTTGTAAATCTGTCGACGTTTTTCTGAAAGTACTCCCGTGCCAGGTCGATGTCTCCCGCTTCGTAGATGTAGGTTCCGCAGCATCCCTCATCCTCCAAGATCATGAAGTCGATTCCCAGCCGTTTCAGTACGAGATAAGAAGAACTGGCGGCGTCCTTCACCAAATATGAAGGAAGGCAGCCGAGGAAAAGGAGCGTTTCCGATTCCTTTCGAGGGAAGGCCTCTGGGAGCCACGCTAGTCGTTTGCCGGGGTCCCCATTGACGGCATTCCCCTTTTTGAGTATTCCCTCGATAATCTTCTTTCCCCGCTCCAGCGGCCCTAGCCCCCTCTTTACCAGCATTCGCCTGCCAGCGTCCACTATTTGGGTGATCTTTATCTCCACAGGGCACACGGTTTCACATGCCATGCACTTCGGGCAGTTGTAGAGGCTTTCCACCATCTGCTCGGAGACCGCCCCATCTTCCAGCACCTCCTGTACCGTCTGCAATCGGTGCATGGGCGAGAAGAGTCTCTCGCCGGTAATCTGGTAGGTGGGGCATGACTCCATACATTCCTCACACTCCGTACAGGTTGCTATCTGTTCGTGAATCTCTTCCATCTATTGCTTGTTTGTCTTTGTGGAGATGGGGCTTACTATAACAGAAGCCTTTTCAAAGATCAACGGCCGTGACCGAGCTTCAGCAGGGGGTCTTGATCCTTATTCTCCCCCTTGGAGATCTGATTGAGCCTGCTAACCAGTTCCTGAAACGCCCTGAAATCCTTGAACCTCAGTTCCATTCTGAACTCTTCCCCCTCGAAAAAGGGGGGAGGGTGAAAGGAGATTTGAGGGGGTAAGGAGAGAGACCGCTTGTACTCAGCGAATTGTTGTTCCATTTCGTTCAGGCGAGGGAATCTCAACTCCTTGAGGATCCTCCTCAGTTGCTCGATGCGCTGGGGGCGCGGGGTCTCCTGGTCATCGATGAGCTCTCCTATATCTCCCCTCGCGAGCAGTGAGGGGATAGGTGTTCCATCCCTCAGGGAGACCTCCCGTAGAAAGGAAATGATCTCCTTGACGCGGTTCTCCCCTGGCTGCAAGGCCTCCAACAGGGGGAGGATAGCTTCTTGGCCCTCCTTGTCGAGACGAAGGAATAGGGTTGATGCGGATAGAGAGAGGTCCTTTTGCACCAGGTACTCCTGCAAGCCTTGCTCGAGGCTGAGCAGTTCGGTTAGGTGTTTGAGAATCCTGACATTGGGCTGAATGCCAAACAGGGGGAGGTAGCGGTCGATTACCTCTCTTTCAGGGACACCGAAGGCAAGCAACTTCTCTAATGCGTAGGCCTTCTCCACGAGGTTGAGGGGGCGGGTGAGATTGTGCCCCACGGTCAGCAACATGGCCTGAAGATCGTCTAATGTGCCCTGAGGATAGACTAAGGCCTCCGCCTCAGAAACCGTGAGGAGGCGCAGGGCCTCGGCCCTCTTAAAGCCACAGATAAGCTGATACCTCCCATCTTCCCTTTCCCGGACGAGAAGGGGGTCCAGGAGGCCGACGAGTTTTATAGAGGCCAGCAAAGGCTCCAGCTCAGGGAGAAAGGTGATGAGAAATGTCCTATCCTCCAGGTCGATCTGGGCTCGGGGTATCTTCTCTAATCTGCGCATTGTTCTCTCCATCTGATTATAGTTTGAGACACAGAAATTATAGCGTTATCTTCCTCTGTGTGCCAAGGTATTTTGTCCTATCGCGAATTTCACGAATGCTTTGTATTTATAAGCAAAAGGGTTATAGTAAAGCCATGCTTGGAGATTTAGAGCAGCGGATTAAGACCCTGGCCCAATGGCTCTATGAGTCCACCTATGTAGTGGTCTTTACCGGAGCAGGGGTGAGTACGGAATCGGGGTTGCCTGATTTCCGGGGGCCTGATGGGATCTGGACGCGGCAGGACAAAGGGCTCCCGCCGCCCCCTATGGAACGCCCCTGGTCTGGGGTGGACCCCAATCCTGCCCACTATGCCATCAGGGCGCTTCAGGATCTGGGAAAGTTGAAATTTCTGATCTCCCAGAATGTGGACAACCTCCATCTGAAATCGGGGATTCGCCCTGAACTGCTGGCAGAGCTGCACGGGAACATCACCAAACTCAGGTGCCAGCGCTGTGGGAAGCAGGTGGATAAGGATACCGCTGCTGCACAGTGTAGCTGTGGGGGGAGTTTGGCCCCCAGCGTGGTGGACTTCGGGCAGTCTTTGCCGGAGAAGGATTTGAAAGAATCCTTTTATCATTCTCAACGGTGTGACCTTTTTGTGGCGGTGGGCTCCAGCCTGGTGGTCACACCTGCGTCCCATATGCCTGTCGAGGCCCTCAGGGCCGGTGCCAAGCTGGTGATCATCAATCACGGCGAGACGCCCTTAGACACGAACGCACACCTGCGTTTCCACGAGAGCGCCGGAGAGGTCCTCCCTCAAGCCGTGGCCCTGTTCAAGCGGAGGATGAAAGGATCGTAAGGTTTCACTTGACATCCTTCAGGACTTTTGTTATAGGGTCAGCGGAGGAAACAAGGTTATGGGTCAATCAAGGGATTTCATTTCCTGGTGGTTCTGGTGGTGGCACAAGGAGTCTGTCCACTGACCAGTTTCAGAAAATGGACTGAGTCCGTGGGCGGCTCCAGTGTTGCCCACGGCTTTTTATTTGGAGGAAGCCATGGGCATGAGAGATGTTCATGGCTTTTTTTGGAGGGGTTTGCAGGAGCGTTCCCCAACAATCAACTCAATGGACGAAATGGAAGTAGAACCAACAAGAGGGAGGGTGATTTTTCAATAAGGAGGTGAGATGAGTTTTACCTGTCGTGGTAGTGTCCCTCACGGGGACTACCAGGCACCAAAAAATAAGCTACAAAAAAGGAGGGTAGAATGAAACGATCCATGTTTTTTCTCGATCAGAAGGACATGCCGACTCAGTGGTATAATGTCCTCGCAGATATGCCGGAGCCGATGTCACCGTATCTGCACCCCATGACGAAACAGCCCATGGGTCCGGAAGACCTCGCTCCCCTGTTCCCTATGGAGCTTATCAAGCAGGAGGTGAGTACCGAGCGGTGGATCGATATCCCCGAAGAGGTACAGGATGTCTACCGCACCTATCGCCCAACGGTATTGCATCGCGCATATCGGCTGGAAAAGGCCCTGGATACCCCGGCCAAGATCTTCTACAAATATGAGGGGACCAGCCAGGCAGGGAGCCATAAGCCCAATACTGCCATAGCACAAGCATATTACAACAAGCAAGAAGGCGTCAAGCGGATCACGACCGAGACCGGCGCCGGCCAGTGGGGGAGTGCCTTATCGATGGGGTGTGCCTTTTTCGACGTCGAATTAAAGGTCTATATGGTCAGAATCAGCTATGACCAAAAACCCTACCGGCGCATCCTCATGGAGACATGGGGGGCCCAGTGTGTTCCCAGTCCAAGCCAGGATACGAAGGCAGGCAGAGACATGCTGGAAAAATGGCCCGATTGTCCCGGCAGTTTGGGGCTGGCTATCAGTGAGGCGGTTGAGGATGCCATGATGCGCGATGATACCCACTATTCTCTGGGGAGCGTACTCAACCATGTCTTGCTTCATC
>CAYWLI010000118.1:0-4426 GCA_964459135.1 uncultured Thermodesulfobacteriota bacterium
CAAGCGTTCTCTCACATATCTGGCGGTTTCCCTCTTCTTTTTCTTTTCCCCTCTTTGGTTATCCAACTGCGCTCCCCGTCTCCAACTCGTGGAGGGGGGGAGATATAGCGATCCCCAGGGGTATTTTGCGCTTTCCATTCCCGAGAACGGATGGCAATTGTTATCCTGGAAGGATGTGGATTTTTCCCTGTGGGACCAGGACGAAGGGGCCACGATCGCTATCACCGTGACCCCTCTGAAAGAGGATGCAGAACTGACCACCCTTGCCCGTCACCTCCTCATCGCCTTTGAGCGCAAACAGATTCTCTCCCAAGGGGTCGAGAAGATTAATGAAAGAGAGGCCGTAAAGACGGTGTTAAAAGGGTGGGTGGAGGAGACCGAGATCAAGGCTGAGGCCTATGTAGTGAAAGGGGACGGGGTGTTTTACGATATCATCTTTTGGGCACCTCAGGAGGCGTTTCCCCGCAAGGTGGAAGCATTCCATCAATTGCTCAGCAGTATTACCCTCCTCCAACCATAAGGACTCCGGTGCAAGGACCGATTACTCCCATCATACAGCGCATACGATCTGCCCTCATATATGCGGGGGGGGCTGCCAAACTCCTCTTCGAAGCGATCTCTTGCGGGATCAGGCCGCCCTATCAACTCGGCGCCATCGTTCGAGAGATAGAACTCATCGGCATTCAATCCTTGACCGTAGTCAATGTCATCGCCCTCTTCACCGGCATGGTCCTGGCTTTGCAGACCGCCTATGCCTTGAGCCGTTTCGGGGCAAAGGGGTTTATCGGGGTAGTGGTAGCCATATCCTTGGTCCGTGAGATAGGGCCGGTCTTTGCCGGCATCATGGTAGGAGGGAGGGTCGGTTCGGGGATTGCTGCTGAGATCGGCTCCATGAAGGTGACCGAGCAGATCGATGCCATTCGGGTCATGGGGGCAAATCCCGTAAAGAAGTTGGTGGTCCCCAAGTTGATCGCCACGGTGATTTCCCTGCCGCTGCTCACCATCGTGGCCGATATCTTGGGGATCGTGGGGGGGCTGATCATCAGCGTCATGGAACTCCAGGTGAACTCGTACTACTATTTAACCACCATCTTGGAGAACATTTCCCTGCAGGATGTGACCAGTGGGGTCGGCAAGACCTTCTTTTTCGGCCTCATCATTGCTGTCATCGGGTGCTATGAAGGGATGACCACCACGGGGGGGACCGTAGGGGTCGGGCGCTCCACCACCGCTGCTGTGGTGGTGATTTCCATCTTGATCTTGGTATCCGATTTCTTTTTAACCAAGCTCTTTTTGATGCTGTGATAACATGAAGCGATCGATCATCGAAATCAAGGACCTCCACAAATCCTTCAATAGCTTTCAGGTCCTCCAGGGGGTGGATCTCGATATCAAACGGGGGGAGACCATCACCATCTTGGGGGGGAGCGGGACGGGGAAGAGCGTCCTGCTCAAGCTTATTGCCGGCCTGGAAAAGCCCGACGAGGGTGAGATACGCATTGATAACCGTAACATCGTTCCGCTTAAGGAAGATGAGCTGGTCCCCATCAGGAGAAAGATAGGGATGCTCTTTCAAGGGGCCGCCCTCTTCGATTCCCTCAGCACCGGGGAGAACGTGGCCTATCCCATCAGGGAGCATTTCCGCGTCACCGAAGGGGAGATTCAGAGGATCGTGCGGGAGAAGTTGCGCATGGTGGGGCTTGAGGGGATAGAGGAAAAGATGCCGGCGGAGCTGAGCGGGGGTATGAAGAAACGGGTGGGCTTGGCCAGGGCTATCGCCATAGACCCCGAGATCATCCTGTACGACGAGCCTACTACCGGCCTTGATCCCGCCAATACCCAGCGGATCAACCAGCTCATCGTTGAACTCCAGAGGATTTTAAAGGTCACCTCCATCGTGGTCACCCATGATCTCGACAGCGCCTATCAGGTAACGGATCAACTGGCCCTGTTGTATCAGGGGCGGATCGCCATGACGGGTACTAAAGAAGAATTTGAGGCCTCCGCAATCCAGGAGGTGCGGGACTTTATCGCCAAGAAGATCGTTGAATGAAAGGGGTAAGGAGGGAACTATGAAACCGACTAAGTTTACCGAGTTTAAAGTAGGGATCTTTGTGGTAATCATTCTCTTCCTCTTTGGCGTAGGCATCTTCGCCATCGGGAGCCACCAGAAGTACTTTCAAAGACAGTATACCCTGTGGGCTTCCTTTTCAAACATCAGGGGATTGATCGTCGGCGCCCCGGTGAGACTGGCCGGCCTGACAGTAGGGAGGGTGAATGCCATCCTCTTCCCCGAGGATCCTGCGTCCAAGACTATTACAGTGGAGTTAAAGATCAACAAGGGCGTTCAGAAGAGGATTAGGGATGACTCTATCGCAAGTATCCAGACCATGGGGCTTTTGGGGGATAAGTATGTGGAGATTTCTTTGGGATCACCGCGCCATGGTGTTCTGCCTGATGAAGCCCGTATTACGAGTCTTGACCCCATCGATCTCATGGAATATGCGACGAAGCTCGAAGAGACCATCGACGCGGTGAATACCATCTTAATAGATGTCAAGGCAATCAGCGGGCAGATCAGGGGGGGGCAGGGGTTACTCCATGCCATCCTCTACGACCCTGCCGGAGGGGAGTTGGTCAATAATCTCTCGGTGGCCTCTGCCTCGGCAGAAGATCTGATGAAAGACCTTTCTTCCGCCGTCAAGTCGGTCGATAATATCGTCAAAAAGGTGGAGCGGGGTGAAGGAAGTCTCGGGGGGATTATCAACGACCCCACGGTCTATGAAGACCTTAAGGTGATTTTAGGGGGGGCCAAGCGGAGTAAGACCATCAAGGGTCTCGTCCGCTATACCATCAAGAAGAAGAAAGAGGAGGAGGTTGAAGCAACCGAGCAGTGATGATTTTCGCTCGGGCGTTGTCCCCATCATCGGGCGGCCCAATGTAGGCAAATCCACCCTCCTCAATCGCCTCGTGGGGGAGAAGGTTGCCATCGTTTCTCCCAAGCCCCAGACCACCTGGCACAGGATCCTGGGGGTCAAGACTCTCCCCTCCGCCCAGATCCTCTTCGTCGATACCCCGGGCATCCATGATGCCTCATCCAAACTCAACCGTTCCATGCTCACGGTGGCCAAGGGTGCTTTGCACGATGCGGATGTGATTCTCCACATGGTGGAGGCCCCTGATCCCTTTCCTGCGGAGGAGCAGCAGATATGGGAGCTCCTGCATGGGATTAATACGCCGGTCATCTTGGTGATCAATAAGACCGACTTGTTAAAAGAGGATGATGCGGTAGCAGAACAAGCCCTCCCTTTCCCGTATGCCGCAATCATCAGGATATCGGCCCTTGTGGGCACCGGTGTCGACCACTTAGAGGGGGAAGTGGTCTCTTTTCTCCCCCCTGGTCCTCCCTACTATCCGGCAGATGTCATGACCGATCAGACGGAGCGATTTATGGCGCGGGAGATCATCCGAGAGAAGATATTTCATTTAACCCGTCAGGAGATCCCCTATTCGTGCGCCGTGGTGGTGGAGGAGTTCAAAGAGAAGGATGACGGGATGGTCTTCATCAGGGCTGCGATCAATGTGGAAAAAGATTCCCAGAAGGGGATTCTCATCGGTAAAGGCGGTAACAAGTTGAAGGAGATCGGCAGACAAGCCAGGATGGATCTTGAAGCGCTTCTGCATGCTCGGGTATATCTGGATCTGTGGGTGCGGGTACAGAAGGATTGGACGAAGAAGGAGTATGCCTTGCGGGAGTTTGGGTTTACGTAAGTATGAATTGACAAAAATTATAGCGCGCTCTATAGTGATGATGCAGAGTGACATTGCAGATTCAGGGTAATATTTCAAGGTGATATTGCAAATGGAAAGCTTCGGTGCATATCTCAAAGATGAGCGGGAGTCGAGAAAGATCTCTTTGGATGAGATCAGTCGTGCCACGAAAATCCGCCGCGCCATCTTGGAGGCCATCGAAAGGGATGAAGGTGAGGTCTTGCTTCCGGAGGCGGTGGTCAAGGGCTTTATCAGGACCTACGCCCGGCATATTGGTTTGGATCCAAAAGAGGTCATGGCCACTTATGCGGAAAGGCAGAAGGGAGACGAAGCGCCGGAGAAAGGTCGGCCTCTTCCCGGCGTAAAACGCAGGATCCCAGTGAAATATGTTTTTGCAGGGGGGATATGCGTGCTCATTATTATCATGATCTCGCTCCTCTTTTTCTATGAACGCGGGTCTCGGGAGGGTGCACACGAGGCGGTTCTCGCGACCATCCCCACAGAGCAGACAACCATGGTTCCTGCGGGAGACCTGCAAGCCTCCCCGTCGCTTCCTTCAGTGGAGGAACCCATGCCTCTTCAAACCCCTCCTGTCGGTGCAGAGGAAGCACAGGAAGTCAAGGAAGTACAGAAAGTACAGGAAGTACCAGAAGTA